>CAYVGN010000073.1:0-10068 GCA_964451215.1 uncultured Acidobacteriota bacterium | reverse complement strand
GAGAAGGCGTTCGTGCTCAGCTTCAGCAGCGTGCTCGGCAACGTGAAGCTGTTCATCCGCAGCATCTCGGCCGTGGTTGTCTTCACCATCCTGCTGGTCACCGCGGCGACGATGGCGATGACCATCCGCGAGCGCACCGCCGAGGTGGCGGTGCTGCGGACGCTGGGTTGCACGGGCGGCCTGGTACTGGCGCTGCTGTTCGCCGAGGCGCTGTTGATTGCGTTGCTGGGCGGCATCCTGGGCATCGGTGGGGCCAAGGTGATTTATTCCACCGTGGACTTGCAGCGAGCCACCGGGGGCTTTATGGTGCAGTTGCGGGTGCAGCCGGACGCGATAGCACTGGGGATGCTGCTGGCCGCGGTCATCGGCGTCGCCGCCGCGGTGGTGCCGGCGCTGCGCGCCGCCCGCCTGCCTATCGCCGAGGCGCTGCGGCACGTCGGATAGCGCCATGCCTCTTCCCTTCAAGTACAACGTTCGAAGCCTGCTGGTGCGCCGCGCCGGAACGACCATGGCCGTGGCCAGTGTGGCGGCAACCGTGGCCGTATTCGTGGTGGTGCTCAGCCTGGCGCAGGGCATCGAGCGCGTGTTTGCCCTCACCGGCCATCCGCTGAACCTGGTGGTCATCCGGCAGGGCTCGCTGGTGGAGACCAACAGCAGCATCTTGGTTCCCACGCTACAGGCGCTGAAGTACCTTCCGGGCATCGCCCGGGACGGCAAGGGTGAACCGCTGGTCTCGCCGGAACTGATCGTGCTGGTCACGCTGGCCCGCGCCGGTGGCGACACGACGCTGGTGAGCCTGCGGGGCACGACCCCCGCCGGACTGGCGCTGCGCGAGCAGGTGCGGTTGGTGGAAGGGCGCATGTTCCGCGCGGGCCTGCGCGAACTGGTCGCCAGCCGGACCATGGCGCGCCGCTTCGCGCTGCGCCTCGGCGCGACCGTGAACCTGGGACGCAGCGACTGGCAGGTGGTGGGTCTGACCGAGGCGGGTGGCAGCAGTTACGAATCCGAGTTCTGGGCCGACGTGGCGGCCGTTGCCGACGACTTCAACCGCGCCGAGATGTACTCTTCCGTGCTCCTGCGCGCCGCCGATGCGGCGGCAGCCGCGGCGCTGGTCCGCCGCATCGCTGACGACCGCCAGCTCCATTTGCAGGCCCGCCTGGAGGCCGACTACTTTCGCGACCAGATGCGCTCCTCGATGCCCGTCAAAGCCCTGGGCGCCTTCATTGCCCTGCTGATGGCCATCGGCTCCTGTTTTGCCGCCATGAACGCCATGTACGCCACCGTCGCCTACCGCGCCCGCGAGATTGCTACCCTGCGGGTGCTGGGCTTTTCGCGCCTTACGGTGCTGGCCGCCTTCCTGTTCGAGTCGGCGCTGCTGGCCCTGGCTGGCGGCCTGCTCGGCTGCCTGCTAGCTCTGCCTGTACACGGCTTGTCCACCGGCACCATGAATTTCTATACTTTCAGTGAACTGACGCTCTACTTTCGCATCACGCCGCCACTGTTGGCGGAAGGACTGGTATTTTCCTTGCTAGTGGGCATTGCCGGCGGTTTGTTGCCCGCCCGGCTGGCGGCGTGGCGGCCGGCGGCAACGGGACTGCGCGCGTAGCGGCGGTCTCAGCGGTGGCCCCTGTCATCCGGGCGGAATCATGAGGGACAGGCTTTCTCGCGAACTGGAGACGCTGCGGATCGAGGAGGACCGCAAGCCAGCGGCGGGGCCGCGCCTGCCCCGGCACGCGGGCAAGGCGATCGTGGCGGCGGCAGCGGTGCTGCTGCTGTGCGGGGCCTGGCTGCTGCTGCGCCCGCAGCCGGTGGAGGTGGCGCGGGTGACGGCGCTGGAGGTGAAGGAGGCGGTCAGCGTGCTGGTGGCCGGCGGCTACGTGGTGGCCCACCACAAGATCCAACTGGGGTCCAAGGTGATGGGGCGGGTGGTTTGGATCGGCGTGGAGAAGGGCGACCGGGTGCAGAAGGGCCAGGTGCTGGTCCGGCTGGATGACCGCGAGTACCGCGCCCAGGTGGAGCAGGCGCGCGGCGCGCTCCAGGCCGCCCAGGCACGCCGGCGGCAACTGGAGACGGGTTCACGGCCCGAGGAAATCCAGCAGGCCCGCGCCCGCTTCGAAGAGGCGCAGGCCAACCTGCGCAACGCCCGGACCAGCCTGGAGCGGGCACAAGGGCTGGCCCGCGATGGGGTGGTCTCCGCCCAGGACCTGGACCGGGCCCGCGACCAGTTCGACGCGGCTGGCGCCCAGGCCGAAGCCGCCCACAAGAACTACGAACTGGTGCGCATCGGGCCCCGCCGCGAGGAGATTGACCAGGCCCGCGCCCAGGCCGAGCAGGCGCGCGGCGCGCTCCAGTTTGCCGAATCCCAGCTCGACGCTACCCTCATCCGCTCGCCCATCAACGGCACAATCCTGGAGCGCCTGGTCGAGGTCGGCGAAATCGTCACCACCATGTTTGTGGGGGAGCGGGGCGCCAAGTCCTCGGTGGTCTCGCTAGCCGACCTGAAGGACCTGCAAGTGGAGCTGGACATCAGCCAAAGCGAGTTCGCCCGCGTGTCGCTGGGCCAACCCTGCCGCATCGTCCCCGATGCCTTTCCCAACCGGAGCTACCGGGGCGTGGTGGCCGAGATCGCTCCCGAAGCCAACCGGCAGAAAGCCACCGTGCAGGTGAAAGTCCAGGTGCAGAATCCCGATGAGTACCTGCGCCCGGAAATGAACGCCCGGGTCTCCTTTGAGGACCCCAGGGCCGGCCAGGTTTCGGCGCGGGAACTGCTGGTGCCGCGCGCCGCTGTCTTTCAAGCGGAAGGCAAGCCGGCGGTCTTCGTGGTGGAGAAGTCGCGCGCGGTGCTGAAGGCGGTCACCACCGGGCCGGAGAGCGGCGGGGTGGTCCGCATCCTCTCCGGGCTGACCGGGGAGGAAACCGTAGTGGTGGGCAACCCGGCTGCTTTGCGGAACGGCCAGCGAGTCCGGCCGAAATGATTCCGCAGGCTCGGCCGATTGCGGAAAGTCGGAGCAGGTGGAAGTTGCGGAGTGGATATGGTTCTTGTTGACGCCAACAAAGTTGAGAGAGTTTTCCGGCGAGATTCCATTGAGATCCGTGCGCTCGACGGCATCACCCTGCAGGTCGAGCAGGGCGATTTTCTGGCCTTGATGGGGCCTTCGGGCTCCGGCAAATCCACCCTGCTGAACCTGATCGCGGGCATAGACCGGCCCACCGCGGGCACGCTGCGGGTGCTGGGCGTGGAGCCGGCGCGGATGTCGGAAAGCGAACTGGCGCGCTGGCGCAACCGGCATATCGGCTTCGTCTTCCAGACCTTTAACCTCATCCCCGTGCTGAGCGCGTTCGAGAACGTGGAACTGCCGCTGCTGCTGACGAAGCTCTCTTCGGCCGAGCGGCGCCAGCACGTGCTGACGGCGCTGAACCTGGTCGGCCTCTCGGACCGCGCCGACCACTACCCGCGCCAGCTCTCCGGGGGAGAGGAGCAGCGGGTGGCCATCGCCCGCGCCTTCGTCACCGACCCCACCCTGCTGCTGGCCGACGAGCCCACCGGGGACCTGGACGCCCACTCGGCCGCCGAGGTGCTGGAGATTTTCGCCCGCCTGAACCGCGATTTTGGCAAGACCGTCCTGCTGGTGACGCACGATGCCCGCGCTTCGCGCTACGCCAGAACCGCCCGCCACCTGGACAAGGGTGTCCTGGTGGACCAGCCCCCCAGCGCCGATTGAATCCCCGGTAGCGCCGGCATCCTGCCCAATGTCACTTACTTTACGAGTCCGCAGTACCCCGGGGGCGTCCCGCAGCGCGGGATCCCGCCTGCTTTGCTTCGGATTCAATAACTTGCAGGCCATCCCGCAGGGCGGGATGCGCTCCCAGGCAAACCCACAAGCTTAAGTAAGTGACATTGGGCATCTTGCCGGCCGAAGCTCTAGCGCCGGCATTTTGCTGACTCTGGCCGCCAGGATGGCGGCGCTACGTTGCGATAGCACGAAACCAACCGGTCATGGCCTAGGTTTGCGCGGCTGGCGCCGTGCCGGGCAGGGTCCCCGATTCATCTTTTCCGGGTGCCTCCTGGCGGCCTGGCCGGCCCTGGTGGTTTAATACCGGCGTGCCGCATAAACCCTCGCCTGAACAGCTCCGCGACCGAATCCTCTCCTTCCTGGCCGCGTGCAAGAATCAACGCCCCGTCTTGAAGGAGGAAAGCGGGGAGATCATGCCAATTGAGCCGGGCGCCTTCAGCGTGGAGGCGCAGCACGGAAAGGTGCTGCTGGAAGTATGGGATGAGTCGCGGAGCGTGGTGCGCCGGATCATGGAGGTAAAGCGGGAGGCGCCAACCGAACTGGTGCTGGCCTATCGGCGCTTCGGGGCCGGCGAGGGGGTGGTGCGCATCCTGGCCTCCAGCAAGCGGGCGCCGGAGCTGCGCCGGGAGGTGGCGCGCGGCCGCTTTGCCGAACGGCTGCGCAAGCTGCTGGCGTTGAGCGCGCCCGGCTGGCGGGTGGAACAGCTCTCGGCCGAGCGCGACCTGGAGCGCTCGCTCTCGGCCCAGGCGGCCCGTGCCCTCCTCACCCGGGGTCAGCAAGCCTGGGCCGTGGTGGGCTGTGCGGAAGAGGAAGGCGAAGCCGCAGCCGCCGCGGCCCTCACCCAGGGGCTGGCGTGGCTGGAGTGCGTGCGCCACTCGGCGCGCGTGCTCAAGGCCCCGCCGGGAAAGCCGCCGCAGCGCCTGGTGGCTGGACTGAAGCTGTTTCTGCCTGAACGCTTCGTGGCCGCCACCGCCCTGCGCTGGCCGTTCCTCAACCGCGAAGCGGCGCGCTTTGAGCTGTTCGCCTTTTCTCCCGACGACGAAATTCGGCCGGTGGAAGAGGCCGACTACGGGAACCTGGCCACCGAACTGCCCCCGCCGCTGTCCACTGCCGCGGCGCCAGCCGAGGCGCTGGAGTTGCTGCGGCGGCTGGCCCAGCAGCCCGGCGTGGAGATGCGCGTGCATCCGGCCGCCGGCCTCAGTTGCCGCATCCATGGGCTGGAGTTGGCGCGGGCTGGCCCCGGCGGCGCGGCCTTCGGCTGCGGCGACTGCTGGCAGCCCCTGACCGCAGCGTCCCTCCCTGAGGCCATCCGCCTCGCCGGCGAAATCACCCGGCTTCGCTCGCCGGATTCTCCCGACCGCCATCACCCCTTCTACACCGCCCAGCCCGAACGCTGGCTGGAATCGCTGCTGCTGCGCCGGGTCGGGGTGCTTTCCGGCGAGCTTCATCCCGGCCACGTCTACTCCCAGGTGCCGGCGGTGGCGGGCCGGGAGCGGGGCGTGATTGACCTGCTGGGGGTGACGCGCAGCGGCCGGTTGGCGGTCATGGAGTTGAAGGTCGCGGCCGATCCCAACCTGCCCCTGCAGGCCCTCGACTACTGGATGCGCGTCAAGTGGCACCTGGAGCGCGGCGAATTCCAGCGGCTGGGCTACTTCCCGGGAATCCAACTGCGCTCGGACCCGCCCTGGCTTTGGCTGGTTGCCCCCGCCTACGAATTCCACCCGCTCACCGACGTGGTGCTCCGTTACCTCTCCCCCGAAGTCCCCATCCGCCGCTTCGGGCTGAACGAGACCTGGCGGGAGGCCATCCAGGTTGTCTACCGCGGCTGATCCCTGGACAGGGAGAGGTGTCTCAGGAGAGGGGAAGCCTGGCGCCTTCCAGCGCCTGATCGGCTTCTGTGCGCGGAACGTAGAAGCCCAGGCAGCGAACACCGGCGGCCAAAGTCTCGTCGGCCGGATGAAACTCCAGCGTGACGGTTGCCTGCCGGCCCTGGGCAATGCCGCCGGGAACCGGCCAATCGAAGTAGTGGTCGCCAGCACGGCCGATGATGACCGTCGCCAGGGCCACCCCGTCCATCCAGACGGCCAGCGTAAGCGCGGGGAAGGGTTCTGCCGGCGCGAAATACAACGACAGGAAAAACCTCAACGCCGGCCCGCAAGGCACGCCCAGCCGGGTGCGGCAGCGCGGGGCGATGGGCCGGCAATCGCCGGGAATGGGCCGCTTCCAGCCCTCCAGAAACTGCTCCTCGGCCCAACCCTCGCCGGGAAAGATGTAGGAGGCAAGCGGGCGGGCTTCCTCCTGTGATTTGCGGGCGGTCAGGACGAAGTACTGGGTGCCGGCCCCGGTCGCAGAAAGGGGTGAGAAGCCGGCTTTCCTCAGCATGCGGATGGCTTCCACGAACGAGAAGCTCTCGCCCAGCCAGGTGTCCTTCTCGCGGCGCTGGTATTCGGGCGCGGTGTAGCCGTTGAGCTGGAACTTGAACGCCCCGCCCGGCTTGAGCACCCGCGCGGTCTCGCGCAGGTAGTTCTCGATGACGGCGCGCGAGGGGATGTGCTGGAAGACGATATAAGAGAAAGCCAGGTCGAAGTAGCGGTCGGGAAGGCCGGCCAGGTCCATCCCCGATCCGACGTGCAGCACGACGTTGGGGCAGTCGCGGAGCCGGGCCCGCGCCAGCCGCACCATGTCCGCGGAGATGTCCACGCCGTGGACCTCCTGGAATTCCTGGGCGAACCAGCGGGTCATGCGGCCCACCCCGCAGCCGATCTCCAGCAGCCGGCAGCTTTTCGGGGAACGGCCGCGCAGCAACACCGGCAGGAAGGGCCGCACCAGTTGCTCGTAGTTGAGCCGGCCGGAGGCCTCGAAGTCGCTTTCGTCGGCGGAGAGGTCGCGGCTGTAGACGAAGCACTCCGCGTCGCGGGCGGCGCGCTCATCCCAATCGCGCCGCATCCTCTCCAACACCGGTTCCAGTTCGTCCTTCCCGCTCACACCCACCCCAGAATTCGCCTCCCTCTTGGTGGCCTGGAAGCAGCCAGCCGGCGCACCATCAAGGGAGCCGGCGAAATCAGGCCCTCTTGTTTATGCTCTTTTCCCGCCCGCTGTATTACATTCCTGGCCCGCGCATTTTGCAAGCCGGCGATCCTTTGGACCGCATGAGGGAGAACATGAACCACAGAGCCGCCCTCTGTCCCGAGACACTTCGCAGGAAGCGGAAGAAGCGGCATGGTATCATTTGAAGTTGTGCGGTTTCGGGCCACAGGGCCGCGCCGGCTGCGCGGCGGATGGCCAGCGGGGACTCGCTCGTAGCCCCACTGCAGTCCAGCCAGCCCAGCCGCCCGGCGGCCAGGATCATGGAGTACACGCCAGCAGCTGCGAATTCAGCCATGAAGCATCCAGACCGCACCGGCAGCCGGACGGCCGCTGTGGCCCTCCGGTACTGGCTGGCCCTGTGGCTGGCCGCCTGGGTCGCCGCCCCGGCCGCACAGGCGGCAAAGAAGAAGCCAGCTCCTCCCCCGCCCGATCGGCTTCGCGCGCGGATTGAGGCCATCCTGTCGCAGCCGGACGCCTGGCGCGCGCATTGGGGCATCAAGGTCGTTTCCCTGGACCGCGGCCAAGCCGTTTACTCTTACAACGAGCACAAGTTTTTCGTGCCCGCCTCCAACACCAAGCTGTTCACCACTGCGCTGGCCCTGAGTACGCTGGGGCCGCAGTTCCGCTTCCGCACCACGGTGGAAGCGACGGCGCCACCGGGCAAGTACGGCCGGGTGGCGGGGGAGCTGTGGCTGGTGGGCCGCGGCGATCCCAACCTTTCCGCCCGCCCCTTGCCTTACCGCCCCGGCGTGGAGCGGGAGGGCTGGCCGCTACAGGCTCTGGACGCGCTGGCCGACCAGGTAGCGGCGCGCGGCGTCCGCTATGTAGATGGCGACCTGGTGGCCGACGACACCTACTTCGTTTACGAACGCTACGGCGAAGGCTGGGCCCAGGATGACCTGGTGTGGTGGTACGGCGCGCCCGTGTCCGCCCTCAGCATCAGCGACAACATCCTGTTCCTGGACGTGCTCCCCGCAGAGAGGCCCGGCGAGCGGGCCCTGGTGCGCCTGGAACCTTTCCAGGACTACTACCGGATTGAGAACCGCGTGGTCACGGTGGAGGCGAAACAGCAGGCGCCGCGGGCGGGTTCAGGCGCCGAAGCGGCCAAGGAGAGCCCTGCGCGCTCCATTGCCGTGCGCCGCGAACCGGGCAGCCGCACGCTGGAAGTGTGGGGGCGGATTCCGCTGGATGACAGCGGAGCGCACGAACAGGTGGCCATCGAGGACCCGGCCGAGTTCGCCGGCCTCTACCTGCGTGAGGCGCTGCTGCGCCGCGGCGTGGTGATTTACGGCAAGGTGCGGGCGCGGCACGCCTACCCGTCCGAGTTCGAGGACCTGCGCAAGGCGGCGGCCGTTGCCGGCCCGCCCCGTACCGTGCTGGCCGCCTACCAATCCGTTCCCCTCGGGGACGACCTGAAGGTCATCAACAAGGTGAGCCAGAACCTCCACGCGGAAATACTGCTGCGGACGGTGGCCCGCGAGCGGCGCGGCATCGGCAGCGTGGCGGCGGGCCTGGAGGAGATGAGGGAATTCCTGGATCGCGCCGGCATCTTCCAGGGCGAGTATGTTTTCTACGACGGCTCCGGCCTGTCCCGCAAGAACCTGGTGACGCCGGCGGCCATCGTGGCCCTGCTCCAGTACATGGACGGCGAGGCGGTGCGCGAGGTTTGGCGCGACCTGCTGCCGGTGGGCGGCGTGGATGGCACCATCGGCGAGCGCTTCAAGGAGACTGCGGCCGCCGGCGGGCGCATCCTCGCCAAAACCGGCACCCTGGGGCACATCAACGCCTTGTCCGGCTATCTCACCACCGTGAAGGGCGAGCGCCTGGCTTTCTCCATCCTCCTCAACAGCCACAACCTCCCCAGCCGCCAGGCGACCAGCCTGGTTGACCAGATCTGCCTGGCGCTGGTCGAAGGCCGATAGACAGCTTTCCGGCTGCGGTTTCCAGAGCGGCAATTTCGCCCTTTTTCGGCTTGCGCAGAGGTTTTTTGGGGTAGAATACCTTGAGGAATCAGCTCAGGAGGTTCTTGTGCCGTTCCGTATTGGTTTGCCCGAGCTTCTGGTGATTCTCGGCATAGCCATATTGGTGTTTGGCGGAAGGAAGATTCCGGAGCTCGGCAAGGGTCTGGGCGAAGGCATTCGCAACTTCAAGGCGGCTCTGCACGGCGGCGACCAGAAGAAGCCGGGGCAGCCCTCCTAGCCAGGCGTCCGCGCCCTCAGCTCATTCGTCCGGTGCTGGCCGGAGCACCAGAGTGCGCGCCACTACCCCGGGGGAGGGAAATCCAAGCCAAAGAATCACAGGGATTCGTCACAGCGCTGGGGCGGTTGCCGTTTGCCGCGCCGAAACTGTTTCAGCATGCCGTAGAGCGTGGGGACAGGCAACCCAACCACGTTGAAGTAGCACCCCTCAATGCTCTTCACGAACCTGGAAGCCAGGCCCTGGATGGCGTAGGCGCCGGCTTTGTCCCTGGGTTCCCCGCTGGCCACGTACTCCCGAACTTCTTCTTCGGTAAGCGGAGCGAAGCGCACCACGGTGACCACCGCCTGGACCAGGCGGCGCCCGCTGAGCGGGTCCAGTACGCACAGGCCGGTGATGACGCGGTGGCTGCGGCCGGAGAGCCGGCGCAGCATTGCGGCTGCTTCCGAGGCGGACGCCGGTTTCCCCAGCACCTGTTCGTCCACCACCACCACGGTGTCGGCGGCCACAATGGGGCGTTGTTCTGCGGGCCGGCTGGCCCTCACCTGCTCCGCCTTCTGGACGGCGATGCGCTGCGCAAACTCTTCCGGCGTTTCCCCTTCCTCCTTCATCTCCGGGATGTTGCTGGCGACTGCTTCGAAGTGGATCCCGGCGGCGCGGAGCAATTGGCGGCGGCGTGGCGAGGCCGAAGCCAGCAGCACTGAGAAGTCGCGGGCGTTCGGCACCTTGGGCAGCATGCTAGAATAACCTTCGCCCGGTAGCGTTCTTGCAGGGCCGCCGGGCCTGCGGCCTACCGCCGCGCTCCCTACATAATGCGCAGAAACGGCTGCTTCCTGGCGGGATTATTTGCTTTGCTACTTGCGGTCGCCCCCGCGGGTTGGCCGACCTGCCCGGCGGCGCCTCAGCCGGCTGCCTACCTGCTCTACACCGGCGGGCTGCTCGGGCAACTGGAGCCCTGCGGTTGACCGAAGAATCCGGCGGGCGGTCTGGC
>CAYVGN010000072.1:0-10091 GCA_964451215.1 uncultured Acidobacteriota bacterium | reverse complement strand
TCCCTGCCCTCCCGGCCAGCAGTGCCCATCTCTGGAGGCGGCAAGGCCCACCGCCGATAACGACAAGGATGGCGATGGAGCCGACGACGACCTGGATCAATTGATCGAAGGGCTGGCGGCCCGCCACGAGGTCGATCCTAAGCTGGTGCGGGCAATTGTAAAGGTGGAATCCAACTTCAACCCCGCCGCCGTCTCTCCCAAAGGGGCGATGGGCCTGATGCAGTTGGTTCCGGACACGGCCCGGCGCTTCCGCGTCGCCAACGTCTTCGATCCCGTCGAGAACCTGGACGGGGGCGTTCGCTACCTGAAGTACCTGCTGGAGCTTTACAGGGGCAACCTGCACCTTTCCCTGGCTGCCTACAATGCGGGCGAGGAAGCGGTGGAACGCTACAACGGCGTGCCGCCGTACCCGGAGACCCAGCAATACGTGCGCAGGATTTCGTCTTTGTACCACGGTGGCTACATCCCCAACCCCTTCGCGCTTTCGGCCCGCGCGGCGCGCGGCCAGCCCCAGTCCGACCGCTGGGGGATCATGAAGCACCTGGACGAGAAGGGGACGGTGCACTTTAGCAATACGGAAGGCTGGTGAAAACGTAGCGGCGAGCCCCCGCCGGCCCTGGCGCCCTGAGGAACGCCGCTACGATGGCGAGTGGTGACACTCCCCACAAAGGATGGCGCAACGGTGCTGAGCAACGGGTCGGGGCGTCGGCGATGGCTAGCTGCGGCGGCCGGGCTGCTGCTGCTTCCGTCTGCCGCCTGGTCCGCGGCCGCGCCAAAGAAGGCGCAGGGACGCGCCGAGTTTCGCAAAGCCGAACAACTGCGGGCCCAACTGGAGGCCAGGCCGGAAGTCAGCCGCAAGCCGTCCGACTACCTGGCCGTCATCCGTCACTACGAGCGCGTGGTGCACCTCGCTCCCACGCTCTCGGTGGCCGACGACAGCCTGGCCTGGGCGGCGCGGCTCTATGCCGACATGGGACACCAGTTCCGGCAGCGGCAGGACTTGGCGCGAGCCGTTGAAAAGTGCCGCTTCCTGCTCAAGGAATACCCTGGCAGCAAGTTCGCCGCCGAGGCCCGGCAGACGCTGGCCGGCCTGGAAAAAGAGCTGGCGCCGGCCGCCGAGGTGCGCCCCAGTTCGGCCGAGGCGCTGCGCACCGTCTCCCAGTCCTCGGGATCGGAGAAGATTGCCCACGTCACCCACATCCGGCACTGGTCCACGCCCACCTACACCCGCGTGGTTATCGAACTGGACGGTCCGATCGAGTACCAGGCGGGCAGGATCGCCAACCCCGACCGGATTTTCTTCGACCTACACGGGGCACGCTTGAGCCCGGCGCTGCGGGGCCAGGCCATCGAGGGCGATAACGTCCTGCTGAAGCGTATCCGCATGGCGCAGAACCAGGTGGGGATCGTGCGGATCGTGCTGGAGGTGGGCCAGGTCCGCGACTACTCGGCGTTCATCTTGCCCAATCCCTTCCGCGTGGTGGTGGACATCAACGGCGGGCAGCCACGCCAGCCGGTGGCCACGGCTGCGGCCAGGCCTCCGGCCGCCGTTGCCGAGAGGCCGGCCCCCGCCGAGGCTGAGAGCAGTTCCGAGCTGTTGCCAGAGGTGGCGGCCAACGCCGCTCCGAGCAGCAAGCCGGTCTTTGAGCGAGTGCTGGAGCCGGCCCCGGCGGCCAAGGAGAAGGAAGGCCGAGGGTCGAAGGCGCCGGCGCGCGACTCGGCCGCCAGGGGGACGGCCGCGCCGCCCGCTTCCGGCAAGGAAAAAGAAGGCGAGGCGGCCCAGGCGCTTCCCGGGCCTCCTCCGCACATCGCCAAGCCCGCCAGCAGCGGGCGCCGGTCACTGATCCGCGCCCTGGGCCTGAAGATCGGTAAGATCGTGATTGACGCCGGCCACGGCGGCCACGACACCGGCACCATCGGTCCCACCGGCCTCATGGAGAAGGACCTGGTGTTGGATGTGGCCAAGCGCCTGGGCGCGTTGCTTGAGGACCGCCTGGGAGGCGAGGCCGCCTACACCCGCAAGGACGACAGCTTCATCCCGCTGGAGGCCCGCACCGCCCTGGCCAACGAACAGCAGGCCGACCTGTTCGTCTCCATCCATGCCAATTCCAGCCGCGATCCCGGCGCCCGGGGAGTCGAAACCTATTATCTGAATTTCACCACCGCCCAGGACGCGCTGGAGGTGGCGGCCCGCGAGAACGCCGTCTCAGAGAAGTCCATCCACGAACTGCAGGACCTGGTGAAGAAGATCACCCTGAAGGAAAAGCTGGAGGAATCGCGCGAGTTCGCCGCCGAGGTGCAGCGGGCGCTGGTCGCCGGCATGTCACGGGGCCACGTCGGGCTGCGCAACCGGGGCGTGAAGAAGGCGCCGTTCGTGGTCCTGATCGGCGCCAACATGCCCTCCATCCTGGCCGAGATCTCCTTCATCAGCAACCCCACCGACGAGCGCCTGCTGCGCAAACCGGAGTACCGGCAGCGGGTGGCCGAGGCCCTCTACCGCGGCATTCAGCACTACGCGAATTCCCTCTCCGGTGTGAAGGTGGCCCACAGCCGCCTGGGCGAGTAGGTCTCAGCGCTGACGTCTGCCCCGCCCGGCACCAGCTATCTCGCTGTCCCGCCGAACCGCTGCGACAGGCGCCCGGGCCGCGAAGGCGTCCTGCGCTCAGAACGCGGGCGAGAGCCCGGGATCCAGCGGAACGTGCAGCGCGTCGTTGAACCGGTTGGTGAAGTTGGCCAGGCAGCTCACCAGCGTGATCTCGACGATCTGCTCCTCGCTGAAATGCTTCCTCAGGGTCTGGAAGTCGGAGTCGGAGACGTAACCGGCCGAGTGGGTCACCTGTTCCGCGAAGCGGATCGCGGCCTTCTCCGCGTCGCTGAACACGCCGGAAGCCTGGTAGTCCCCGCCAAGGTCCCGCAACTGCTCCTGGGTCACCCCGATTCGCTTCGACGAAGCGATGTGGTGGCTCAGTCAATAGTCACATCCGTTGACCAGGGACGTTTTCAGGTAGACAAACTCCTTGACCTTGCGCTCCACGGCGCCCCGCCCGGTCACGGCGCTATACAAGGGCAAGAAGGCCTGCAAGATCCCAGGCTGGTGGGCCATCGCCCGGAACATGTTGCTGACCGGGCCTTTCTTCCGCAGAACCTGGAAGAGTTCTTTTGCGGTTCCTTGCGCTTGCTCGTCGGAAACCAGCGAAATGCGGTGCATTGCGCCACCTCCACGGCCAGGCATAGGTCAACCCAGGCGCGACTGATCCGGGCCGCAGTATAGCAGACGGCGCAGCGGCGATTTCGCGTTGCGGATCGAGCCGACGGACCGCACAATCGGGGAGGAATGAACCCCGGCGCCGGCAAGGACAACCGCGGAGAAGCCCAGGAGAATCCTCTGCGCCCCGCACTCTGCGTTCCGCACTCCGCACTCGCTGTTGGCCTGGTGTTGTTCGGGATGGTTTTCCTGCTGCGCATCTTCTATGCAGCGTACGTCTGGGCCGACGAGGGCCTGTGGTTCACGGCGGCGCAAGAGCTGCTGCAGGGCAAGCGGCTGTATTCGGAGATCTGGTTCGACAAGCAGCCCGGGGTCGCCTGGGTCTACGCGGCGCTGTTTGCGCTCGCCGGTCCCAGCCTGATCGCCGTCCGCCTGTTCACCATCCTGTACGCCGCTGTCGTCTCGCTTGCCCTGTGGCGCCTGGGCAGACGATTCTGGGGCGAGCAGGAAGGGCGATTGGCGGCGCTGCTTTACGCGCTCTACAACGCCACCTACATCCACTCGCAAGTCCAGCCGATGGCGGTGGATCAGTTGATGCTGCTCCCCTACCTGTTCGCTCTGGCGCTTTGGCTGGAGGCGCGGCCGTTGCTGGCCGGCTTGCTGGCCGCCACCGCGTTCGCCGTCAACCCCAAGGCACTCGCGCTTCTTCTGTCCTTCGCCGGCTTCGAACTCCTGCGGGCCTCGGGCGAGCGGGGCGACCCGCTGGCCTCCCTCCGGCGCGGGACGGGGGTGAACCGTTGGGCGTGGCTGTTCGCCGGCTTCGCCGTCGGCTGCTTCCCCTGGGCGCTCTACGTGCTCTTCCACGACAACTGGGATCCCTACCGGCGCGAGGTGTGGGGCTGGGGGCTCAGCTATGTCAGCGTCTATTCCCCGGGAACGGTGTTGCTGACGGGCCTGCGCAAGACGCTCAACTACGCCGGGTTTCACTTCTCGTTGTTCCTGGGCGCCGTCCTGCTGCTGGCCTACACTCCCCGAGACCGGGCCACTGCCCAGCGAAGCGCCTCGCACGTGCTGTGGATCTCGCTGGCTGCCGCCTATCTGGGCGTGGCCGCCGGTGGCCGGTTCTTCCCGCGCTACTTCTACCAGGTGCTCCCGTTCCTCTGCCTGCTGGCGGCGCGGGGCTACCGGATGGCAGTGGGACAGGCGGCCTTGTTTGTCCGGCCGACGACGGCGACAAGTGGCGGGCCACCTGAAGCCCGCCCCTACCCCTTCTTGCGCCGGCTCTGGAAGGCGCTGTTCTGGGCCGGCGTGATTTTCTCGCTGGCGCGCTTTCACCACCGCGCTGCCGTGCGCGCCTACGAGCTGATTACCGGCAGGCAGACGGCCTTCATGGCCGCCTGGACCGACCCGGCCATGGACCGCGACAGCCGCCTCCTGGCCCGCTACGTTCGCGGGCCGCTGTTTGTGTGGGGCTACCGGCCCGAAATCTACTTCTATTGCGGCTGCCCGCCGGCCTCCTCTTACCTCAGTTCGCAGCCCCTCACCGGCGTCCCCGCCGACATCCACCTGCGGGAAGCACGCAGCGTGGCGCCCCAGCGCGCCGCCGAAAACCGCCGCCGGTTGCTCGCGGAGCTGGAAAAGTCGCGGCCGCCCTATGTTGTTGACGGCCTCGGTCCCTACAACCCAGCGCTGGCCATGGAGAGCTATCCTGAACTCCGCGCCTTCCTGGAACGGCATTACGCGCGCCGCGTGGAAGTTGGCCACGGAATTCTGTACTCGCGGAAAACGGGGTGATTCATGCCTTTAAGCTGAGGGGGTGCACACCGTCGCCGATACTTGGAACCACCGTATCCTTAAGGTTGCCAGGTAATCCGGCCTCCAGCGCTAGCCTCAAGGACAGGCAAGGATGCCTGTCCTCGAAGGGCGCTATACTGGCCGGGTATGATTTGGCGCCCGCGCTTCCGCCTGCTGCTGCCGAAAGGGGAATTGCTCCTGGGCGAGCGCACCCTGGTGATGGGAGTCCTCAACGTCACTCCGGATTCCTTCTCCGATGGCGGACTCTACCTGGCACCGGAGCGGGCCATCGCTCACGCGCTGGAAATGGAGCGCCAGGGCGCGGACTTGATTGACATCGGCGCGGAATCCACGCGGCCCGGGTCAGAAAGGATCAGCGAGGCCGAGGAACTCTCCCGCTTGCTTCCGGTGCTGGAAGGCCTGCGCGGCCGCCTGGGAATCCCTGTTTCGGTGGACACCTGGAAGCCGGCGGTGGCGCGGCAGGCGCTGTCGGCCGGCGCGCAGTTGATTAATCTCCCGGCGCTGGCGCCCGTCGAGGACATGGCGCGCGTGGTGCGCCAGGGCGGTGTACCGCTGATCGTCATGCACGTGCGCGGCAAGCCGGAAGCGATGCACCGGCTTCCTCCCCTCGAGGACGTGGTGGGAGAAGTGCGGGCGGGCCTCCAGGAGTTGCGCGACCGGGCCTGGGGCGCCGGGCTGCCGCGCCAGGCGCTCATCCTGGATCCGGGCTTTGGCTTCGGCAAGAACGGGGAGCAGAACTACCGCCTGCTCGCCGGCCTTGCCCGCCTGCACGAGCTGGGCTGCCCGCTGCTGGCGGGAACCTCGCGCAAGTCCTTTATCGGGGGGACGCTCGGCCTGCCCCCACGCGAACGCGCCTGGGGCACGGCGGCAACAGTAACGGCTGCCATCCTGGCCGGCGCGCACATCGTGCGGGTGCACGACGTCCCCGAAATGGTCCAGGTGGCCCGCGTCACCGACCAGATTCTCCACGCATCACCTGCCACCTGACACCTGCCACCTGACACCTGCATGCCGCGTGCTAGAATTACGCGGGGAGAGTTGGCTTGCCAACCGCTGCCTGCATCATCGAGGCGAGAGAGCTGCTGCGGTTCCTGGCCGGCATCAGCTTCACCAGCGTCCTCGACATTCTGATCGTGGCGTTCGTCATCTACCAGCTTCTGATGCTGGTGCGCGGCACTCGCGCCGCCCAGATGCTGTTCGGCATCGGCCTGATCGTTTTCCTGTACTACGCTTCGCGGTGGTGGCGGCTGGACACAGTGCACTGGCTGCTCACCACGCTGCTGCCCTACGCGGTTTTTGCCCTCATCGTGCTGTTCCAGGCCGAGATCCGGCGCGGCCTGGCCCGGCTCGGCGGCAACCCGCTTCTGCCGCGCCTGGCCCGCTTGGAGCGCAGCTCCTCTTACGACGACATCCTGCTGGCCTGCAGCCTGTTCTCTGCGGAGAAGACCGGGGCGCTGATGGTGCTGGAGCGCGACACCGGCCTGCGCACTCACACCGAGAGCGGCATCGGGCTGGACGCGCTGTTGTCCTACGACCTGCTGGTGAGCATCTTCCGGCCCCAGTCGCCGCTGCACGACGGCGCCGTCGTAGTCCAGAAGGACAAGGTCGCCGCCGCCGCTTGCTTCCTGCCGCTGAGCGTGAACCCGGCGCTGAGCCGGCAACTGGGCACCCGCCACCGGGCGGCGATCGGCATAACGGAGGAAACCGACGCGGTGGCGGTTGTGGTTTCCGAGCAGAGCGGGGCCATCTCCCTGGCGGTGCAGGGGAGCATCGAGGAGAACATCAGCCTGGAGCGCCTGCGCATCCGGTTGGGTGAGCTGATGGGCGTTCCCATCCCGCCTTCGGCCATTCCGCGGGCCGGGGCGGCGAGCGAGGAAGCCGCGGCCCCGGCGGCCCCGCAACCCTCCCAGGCGCCTTCGCGCTCGCCCGGCCAGGCGGCTAACCCATGACCGGCTTCCGCCGCTACGTGCTACACAACCTGCACCTGAAGATCGCCGCGCTGGCGCTGGCGGTCCTGCTGTGGTGGGCGATCGCCTACGAGGCGCGCGTGGAGATGGCCTTCCAGTCGCCGCTGGAGTTCCGGCACGCCCCCCAGGGCTTGGTGCTGAGCAGCGAGATGCCGACCACGGTGCTGGTGCGGGTACGGGGCCTCAGCAGCGCCTTGCGCCGGCTTTCAGCGGCCGACCTGGCGGTGACACTGAACCTGTCCGGGTTCGACCGGCCCGGCGAGCGCAGCTACCCGCTGGTTGTCTCCGACATCCGCATCCCGTTCGGGGTGCGCGTGGTGCAGATCGTCCCCGCCCAGGTGCGCCTGCGCTTCGAGGCGCGCGCCACCCGCAGCATCCCGGTTACCCCGCGCATCGTGGGCACGGTAGCTCCCGGCTACCAGCTCGCCGCCCACCAGGTGTTCCCTCCCAGCGTCACCGTGGTGGGGCCCGAGAGCCACGTCGCCATGCTGGACTCGGCCACCACCGACCCGGTGGACGTCACCGGCGTCATCGCCCGGGCCCAGTTCTGGACCAATGCTTTCGTGGCTGACCCGCTGCTGCGCATCCAGGACAGCCAGCCGGTGCGGGTGGTGGTGGAGATGAAACGGGCGAGATGAAGCAGACCCGACTGTTTGGCACAGACGGGATCCGCGGCATCGCGGGCGAGTACCCGCTGGATCAGCACCATGTGTCCCTCATCGGGCGGGCGCTCGGCCAATTCCTGCAACGCAGCAGGAGCGGCCTGGCTGCTCCCTCCCCCGAGCCGCGTGTGCTGATCGGCGAGGACACGCGCGAGTCTAGCCGCTGGATCGCAGAGACCCTGGCGGCAGGACTGGCCCAGGAGGAAGTGGTGGCGGTGTCGGCGGGCGTCATCCCCACCGCCGGCATCGCCTACCTGTCCCGCCGGGACGACTTTGCCGCCGGCCTGATGATCTCCGCCTCCCACAATCCCTACCGCGACAACGGCATCAAGGTGTTCGTCCACTCGGGTTACAAGCTCCCCGACGAAGGCGAGCTGGAAGTGGAGGAGAACATCTTCCGACTGGCCCCCGGCCCCGTCCAGGCCCCCGCGGCACTGCGCCTGGTGGAGGACGCAACGCTGCGCGCCCGCTACGAGGACTTCCTCTGCTCGCTCGTGCCGCCCGGCACGGATTTCAAGAAGCTGCGCATCGTCGTGGACTGCGCCAACGGCGCCGCCTCGGCGATCGCCCCGGAACTGTTCCGGCGCCTGGGCGCCGCAGTGGTCGCCCTCCACGCCTCGCCCGACGGGCGCAACATCAACCTGGGGTGCGGTTCGCTGGACACCGCCGGCCTGCAGGCGCGGGTGCCGGCTGAAGCCGCGGACCTGGGCGTGGCCTTTGACGGCGATGCCGACCGCGCGCTGTTCGCGACCGCGCGCGGCAGCCTGGTGGACGGCGACGGCGTCCTCTACCTGGCCGCCCGGCACATGCTGGCCGAGGGCCGCCTGGCCGGCCGCCTGGTGGTGGGCACGGTCATGGCCAACCTGGGGCTGGAGCTGGCGCTGGGGAGCCTCGGCCTGCGCCTGGTGCGCACGCCGGTGGGCGATAAGTACGTGCTGGAAGAGATGCTCCGTTCGGGCACCAACCTGGGCGGCGAGCAGTCAGGACACATCATCTTCAGCGACCATCACACCACCGGGGACGGCCTGCTGACGGCGTTGCAGGTGATGCAGATCATGGTCCGCACCGGCTCTCCCCTGGACGAACTGGTCAGCGACCTGAAGGTCTGCCCGCAGGTCCTGCGCAACGTTCCGGTGCGCGAGAAGGTGCCCATCGAGCGACTGCCGGAAGTGGCCGCTGCCATCCGCGCCAGTCAGGAGTACTTCGGGCACAAGGGCCGGGTGGTGGTGCGCTACAGCGGCACCGAACCTCTGGCTCGGATCATGGTCGAGGCCCCGGACGAGGCCGAGGTCCGCAGCCACGCCGAAACCATCGCCGCCGCCTTCCAGCGCGCCCTCGGCGCCTAGTGCCGTGACCAGTTGAAAAGGTGGCATCCGGTCGTAGCACCGGCATCTTGCCCCGCAAACTGGCGCGGACCGCCGAGACGGCGGCGCTACAAGTAGTGGCAACCAAGTTAACTGGTCACGGCACTAGCTTCGCCGCCGGCGTCAGCGGCAGGCGCTTTTTCTTGTGCTCCTGTGTCTCGGCGGCCTTACAATCCAGGCATGCGGCTGATTGCATTTTTGGCGATTGTCTGTTTGCTCTGCCCCCTCGCGCTCGCCGACCGGCAGAAAGAGATAGAGCGGATTAAGAACGCCACCGAGGTCTTCTCCGAGGTGATGGGCATTCCGGAGAAGTCCATCCCGACTGAGTTGCTGTCGCGGGCCGAGTGCATTGCCATCGTCCCCTCCATGAAGAAGGTCGGCTTCATGGTGGGGGCGCACCACGGTCGCGGTGTAGTGACCTGCCGCGACGCCTCTCGTCGCTGGGGTCCGCTTTCGATGTTGGCGATCAGCGGTGGCAGCTTCGGGCTGCAGATCGGCGGCCAGGCCGTAGACGTGATCATGCTGGTGATGAACAAGAAGGGAGTGAAGTTTCTGGTGGGGGACAAGTTCACGCTGGGCGGCGACGCCTCGGTGGCGGCCGGGCCGGTGGGCCGCGCCACCTCGGCGGAAACCAACGCCGCCATGCGCGCCGAGATCCTCACCTACTCGCGCGCCCGCGGCCTGTTCGCCGGCGTGGTCCTGAAGGGAGCGGTGGTGAGGCCCGACAACGACGGCAACCGCGACCTTTACGGCCGGGAGATCCCCGCACGCACCATCCTCATCGAAGGCCGGGCGCCCACGCCCCCGGAAGCCCGCCCCCTGTTCTCCGCGCTGGCCAAGTATAGGTAATCACTGGAAGCAGGCAGAGCAGGGCAGAAGCGGCAAGCCTGAGCCTTCTGTGCGCTCCGGCTTGTGCGCCTGTCTCAGTTATGGTGTCTTCTTGGCCCCTTCGCCCGGGGGCTTCGGCTTGGCGGCCGGGACCGGCTTGGGTCGCCAGAAGCCCGGCGCCGCCGATACCACCTCCTCGGGCGGATTGCTCAACTCGGGCACGTAGCGGGTGATGTCTGTCTCTTATACA
>CAYVGN010000071.1:0-10147 GCA_964451215.1 uncultured Acidobacteriota bacterium | reverse complement strand
ATTCGCCGGCCTGGGGGTTTCCTCTTGACGGACATACTCAGATGGACTCCCAGGATGCTCTAGCCGAGTAGCTAAAGGAAGAGTATGAGAATGACGAAGGTTTTCATCGTGCAAAACGTCGGCATGGCTGCCGGGCTGGCCTGCGCCTACTTGGTGCTGCTGGTGCCGGACTCCACCACCGCCTACCTGCTGCTGTCACTGCTGCTGATGTACGCCACTCTCTTTTTGCTGAGCTTCACGCTGGCGTCGGTGGCCGGCTCGCTCTCGGGCGCAGCCTCGGTTGCCTGGCGCGATCTGCTGTTGCAGGGCTGGCGCGGCTGGTGGCGCGCCGCCGGTGTTCTGCTGATCGCGGCCGGCGTGCTCTTCAGGCTTTATCGGCTGGGATGGCTGTGGCTCCCCATAGTGGCCCTGATCATGGTGTTGGCGTTGGTGGCAATTCCCGCCGCTGTTCGCAGCGCCCTTCCCGCCCTCGCTCGAGTTCCCCGGATGCTCGCCTATGTTGTCCTGGCCCTGGTCCTTGCGCTGGCCGCCTGGAAAATCATCAGCACTCCGACCGAACTCAGCCGGCCGTGGATGGAAATTGCCTATCTGGCCGCCCGCGTTGCCGCCGCCTTCCTCCTCGCGAACCTGGCGTGCTTCCTTCTGTTGTCGGCAGGCCAGAAGACCCGTCAAGACTTACAGGGGTGAGCGAGCGATGGCGTGGAGCTGTTCCAGTTCAGAGGCAGTGGGTTGGCGGAGCAGGCGCAGCAAGCCTGCATCGCCGGATTCCCGCGCCAGCTTGCGGGTTTCTTCCAAAGCCCGGGCGTAGGCGCGGCGCATCTCCTGGCGCGACCGCGGCCGTTCCAGCGCTCGCTCCAGGCTGATCCCTGAATCCCCCGCAGCCACTGCCGCCGTTGGCCGCTCCCCGGAGAAGTAGAGCACCACGCCTTCGCGGAACCAGAGCGGGACACGCGGGTCGGTCGAGTCCCATAGCGCCAGGTGGAGGTACTCGTGGTCGAGCGTGGAGGCCAGTGTGCCACGGGCGCTGAGCAGCGCAGGCGGCTGCAGGTGCAGGCGGCGCCGGTTGTCGGCGGTGGCCGCCGTCCAACCTGGCTTTCCCGTGGCCTGGATGAAAGCAGCCGGGGACTGGTGCAGCACCACCGTAACCGCCTCAGCAGGCGCCGGCAGGCCCCGCGCGGTGAAGCGCTTCTGCACCACTTCCAGCAGCGCCGCCACCTGCTCCGCGTCTGCCCGCCGGCCGGCGGGAAACCGGATGGTGAAATGCGCCGAGCTCAGCGTCTCCGTCCCTGTAGTGTGCGACGCCTGGGCCAGAGAAGAACTGGAGTCTGTGGAATCTGCGAAATCTGCGGATTCGTTTCCTGGGAGTTGCGAGAGCTCGGTGCCGGGGAAATAGGCGGCCAGGATGCGGCGGTAGTCGAAGCCGGCTTGGCCCCGACGCGCAGCGCCCGCCTGACACAGGCCAATCCCGTGTCCGAAGCCGCGCCCCTCAAAGACGAAGTCGCCGCCTTCGCGGCGCACCTCGAACAGCGTGCTCTTCAGCTTCTCCCAGCCCTGCCGGCGGCCGACCAGGAAGCGGAAGTAGTTTCCATTGACCGTGCGGACGCTGGCGCCGGCGATCTGCAGTTGGCGGACGCGCCCGGAGGCGTCGCGGGCGGTTACGGCGATCCGGGCGATTCGGCTACCGGGATCGGCCACCGGGTCGCCGCGGAGCGCTGCTTCCAGTTGGGCAGCCGGCAGGCGCGTGCTCCAGGCGTGGGCGGCGCTGCCAGTGGCGCAAAGCGGGTCCGGCTGCGCCGGCAGGTAGGGCGCCGCCGCCTCTGGCCACACGTTCCCGGCGGCTTCGGTGTGCCCGCCGCAGCTTCCCGTGTAGAAGGCGCGGATCAACCGGCCCTGGTAACGCAGCACCTGGCCCTCGGTAGCGGCAGCGGCGGAGCGAAACAACGCCTCCGGCGCCTGGTTGGTGTAGGCCTGGCAATGCGTGAGGCTGCAAAAGTCGAACCCGGAAGCGGCGTGCCGGCCCCGGTTCCGCTCGGCGAAGGTTCGGACGGCCACGGCCATGGCCTTCAGCGCCTCGGGATCGCGCGTCTCGCCCGCCTCGCTGGCCAGCACGCCGGCCACATATTCCTCGCGCTCCACCAAGTGAACTACTGTGATGCGGTCGGCTTGCTGCCGGATTTCCAGCAGGCCCTGAACCCGGCGTGGCGGGGAGCCCGCGCGCGCGATGTCCACCACGCATCCCTCGCCCGGACACCGAACCACTTCGGTCTTCCTGAGACCCGGCAGAGGTACGAAGGCTCGCGCCGGCAACCGGCCCGGTGAACGAACCGTCAGGCGGGTGATGGGCACGGAGCTGAACAGTTCGGCGCGGACGGTGGGCGCGGGTGGTTGGGCCGCGCCGGAAAAATACGAGCGCAGGATTCGCCCGGCCAGCGCCGCGGCCTCCCGGCCCTGGCCGCGGTACAGCCACAGAACCAGAGCTGCCTGCGGCCGCTGGGCCGGCGCCCAGCCCACAAACCAGCCGCTGCTGCGGTAGCGGATGCCCGACCAGGGTGCGGTCCCGGTCTTTCCCGCCACGGTCATGCCGGGAACGGCCGCCGCTCGAGCCGTTCCTTCCCGCACCGCCGCCTCCAGCCCCCGCCGCACTGCGGCCATGTGCTCCTGGCGGAAGGGAAGGCCGCCACCGGCCAGCGACGAGAAGATCTCCAGCAGTTGTCGCGGGGTCGCACGCACATCCCGCTCGCCGATGGCCGCTAGCGCCGGATCCGAGACGGTGACGTTGAGGCCAACCTGGCGAAAGCCGCGCTCCAGGCGCTCCCGTCCCAACCGCCGCCCCATCTCGGCGAAGAAGTAGTTGCAGGAGAGACCGAGAGCCTCAACCACGCCCAGCGGCAGCAGGATCGTGGGATGGGCGCACTCGACCGTGGCGCCTCCGGAATGCACCTGGCGGCGGCAGAGGATTTCAGTTTCGGCGGTGAGGGCACCCTGCTCCAGGGCGATCAGCGCGGTGAGTGGCTTGATGGCCGAACCGGTGGGATGCACCTGGAAGGCCGCGGCGCGGCCGTACTCGGCCACCACCTGCTTGCCGGGCAGGCGGACCAGCAACACAGCTCCCTCGCGCCGCTCAAGCTCAGTGCGGACGGAGGGCGGAATCCCCCAGCCGGCAGGGCGGGCCGGTGCTGGCTGAAGCAGCGCCACTGCCAGCAGGCTGAGGACTCCGCAAGGAACAGCAGGCCGAACCATACGCGGGCCCTAGGTAGCAAATCACCGGCCACATTGCCTTGACAAGCGGATTCGGCGCGCGTAGCTTGAACCCTGTTCCCTTCTGGGCGGGAGCACGAGGAACTGCCCATGCGCTCCGTGCGGCTGTCACCCGCCCTGAGCTTTCACCCGGGAACAGCGCGAGCTGGCCCTTTCACTCCCCCCGCTGGCATCGCCCGGCCGGAAGTCGGGTCCGCCCTCCCGGCCCTTGTCTTGTTTCACCCTCTGGGACTTGCTGATTCAGGAGGACTGCAATGGCGGCGACAAAACCATCCACGCTGGTCCAGGCCTTTCTGGCCGAAGGTCCTGTGCCGCTGTTCATCGGCGGCCAGTGGCGTCCTTCCACAAAGAAGCAGACGTTTGAGGTCCTGGATCCCGGCGCCGGCGCCCGGCTGGCCGAGGTGTATAACGGCGACGGCGAGGACATTGATGCAGCGGTGCATGCGGCCCGGCAGGCATTCCGGAAGTCGGGCTGGGCCACCATGAAGCCGAGCGAGCGCGGCGTTTACCTGCATCGCCTGGCCGATGCCGTCGAGGAGCACCACGAGGCGCTGGCGGAGATCGAGGCGCGCAACGTGGGCAAGCCGCTGGCCCAGGCGCGCTTCGACATCGCCAACTTCCCCAAGACCGTGCGCTACTACGCGGACCTCGCGCTGCACATCTCCTATCGCGAGCCGATTCCAGCGCCCCATCACGAGGCGCGGACCGTGCGCCATCCCTATGGGGTCTGCGCCTTCATCTTCCCCTGGAACTTTCCGTTTCTGCTGGTGGGTTGGGGCATCTCGCCGGCTCTGGCCGCCGGGAACACGGTGGTGATCAAGCCTTCCGAAGACGCGCCGCTCTCCACCATGTACCTGGCCCAACTGGTGAAGCAGGTGGGCATCCCCGACGGCGTCATCAACATCGTGCCGGGCCTGGGGGAAACCACGGGCACCCCGCTGGCCCAGCACCCCGGCCTCAACCGCATGTCGTTCACCGGCTCACCCGAGGTGGGCCGCTTGGTGGCCGAGTCCTGCGGGCGCAACCTGGTCCCCGTAAAGCTGGAGCTGGGCGGCAAGGGTGCGGCCGTTGTCTTCCCCGACGTGGACGTCAACGGCACCATCGAGAGGCTGGTTGCCGCCCTGACCCTCAACGCCGGTCAGGTCTGCTGCACCGCCACGCGCTGGGTGCTCCACGAGAGCATCTACCAGCAGTTCAGCGAGCGGGCCATCGAGCGGCTCAAGAAGGTGAAGATCGGCTACTGGAACGACCCCGCCACCGAGATGGGGCCGCTCATCAGCCGCAAGCAGATGGACCGCGTCCTGGGCTACCTGCGCAAGGGTAGCGAAGAAGGCGCCGAAGTGCTGCTGGAAGGCGGGCCGGCGGAGGTGCCCGGCAAGGAGGGCGGCTTCTATGTGAAGCCCGCGGTCCTGGCCGGCAACCCAGACAACGTGGCCTGCCGCGAGGAGATCTTCGGCCCTGTGCCTTACCTGCTCAAGTTCAAGGAAGAGGAGGAGGCCATCGAGCTGGTGAACCGCTCCCCTTACGGGCTGGCCAACAGCGTCTGGAGTCGCGACTCGGCGCGCGCCGAGCGCGTGGCCGAAGCGTTGGTGGCGGCCAATAGCTGGATCAACGCCCACAACGTGTTCGTGCACGGCGTGCCTTATGCCGGCATCAACCTGAGCGGGTTGGGCGGCGGCGTGCTGGGCCCCAACACCCTGTTCGACTACCTCCGCGACCAGTCGGTGGTGCGCCCGCTGTAGCGCCTTCGTGCCTCTACGCTGACAAGATTTTGCCTCTCTCCCCGCCGCCAACCGTGCAAATTCTTCGGGCGCGGCGGCCGTCTCTGTGTCTGTGTGCCTCTGGGGCTGAATGTGTGCCGTGTTAGAATAGGCGCTCAGCGACCATTGGATGGTGTTGCTTGCAGTCTGAGATCATTTTTGACGTGCTGGCGTTCTTGTTCGCCATCAGCATCCACGAGTCGGCGCACGCCTGGTCCGCCGACCGGCTGGGCGACGCCACGGCGCGCCACCTGGGGCGCATTTCGCTGAACCCGCTGCGGCACCTGGACCCGGTGGGCACGGTGTTGTTCCCGCTGCTGGGAGCGCTATCCGGCCTGCCCGTATTCGGCTGGGCCAAGCCCACGCCGGTCCAGCTCCACCGCTTGCATCATCCCCGCCGCGACGACATCCTGGTGTCGGCCGCCGGCCCGGCCAGCAATTTCCTGGTGGCCCTGCTGGCGTTGGCCGCCTTGCTGGCCATCCGCCGGCTCTCCCCTGAGGGCGCCGCGATTGTCGCCAGCCTGCCCTTCAGCGCCGCCAGCTCGGCGTCGCTGCTGACCGGGGTCGCGCTACTGTTCTACCGCTTCCTGCTGATCAACGTGCTGCTCGGCGTCTTCAACCTGATCCCCATTCACCCGCTGGACGGCAGCCACGTCCTGGCCGGGCTGCTGCCCGACCGCTTGGCCTTGGTGTACCGCGAGGTGGGCCGCTACGGCTTCCTGCTGCTGTTCCTGCTGCTGATGACCGACGTCCCCTTGCTGCTGTTCTCGCCCGTCTTGAGGCTGTTCCACTCGCTGCTGAGGTTCTGAAGGAACGATGGCCCGCCAACGAGTCCTGAGCGGAATGCGTCCCACCGGTAAGCTGCACGTCGGCCACTACTTTGGCGCGCTGGTGAACTGGCTGAAGATGCAGGAGGAGTTCGACTGCCACTTCTTCGTGGCCGACTGGCACGCCCTCACTTCCGAGTACGCCGACACCAGCCGGGTGAAGGAGTACACGCTGGAGCTGGCCATGGACTGGCTGGCCAGCGGCCTGGACCCGGCGCGCACCACCCTCTTCGTGCAATCCCACGTCCCCCAGCACGCCGAGCTGAGCCTGCTGCTCGGCATGGTCACCCCGCTCGGCTGGCTCTACCGCGTGCCTACCTACAAGGAGCAGCGCGAGCAGATCAAGGACCGGGACCTGGACACCTTCGGCTTCCTGGGCTACCCGGTGCTGCAGTCGGCCGACATCCTGATGTACAAGGCCGACCTGGTGCCGGTGGGCGAGGACCAGGTGGCGCACGTGGAGCTGACCCGCGAGATCGCCCGCCGCTTCCACAACTTCTACCCGCTGCCCGATGGCCGCGCTGTCTTCCCCGAGCCGCAGGCCTACCTGACGCCCTCCCCGCGCCTGCCCGGCACCGATGGAAGAAAGATGTCGAAGAGCTACGGCAACGCCATCCTGCTCAGCGAGCCGGAGCCCGACATCCGCAAGAAAGTTGCCACCATGATGACCGACCCGGCGCGGGTGCGCCGCAGCGACCCGGGCAACCCCGCGCTCTGCCCCGTCTTCGACTACCACAAGCTGGTCTCGCCGCCGGAGGTGATGGCCTGGGCCGAGGAGGGCTGCCGCACCGCCGCCATCGGTTGCCTGGAGTGTAAGAAGGCCATGGCGGACGGGCTGATGAAGGTGCTCAGCCCGATCCAGCAGCGCCGCCGCCAGTACGAAGAGGCACCCGAGCGTGCCTGGCAGGTGCTGGAAGAAGGCGACGAACGGGCCCGCCGCCTGGCCCGCGCCACCATGGAGGAAGTGCGCCAGGCAATCCGCCTCACGCACGCCTTCTCGGCCGCCCAGGGGGCCAAGCCATAGCGGGCCATAAAGGACAGATCAGTCCCCTTAGGCCCTTCGCTTGCTAACGCTAACAGCCCCTTTTTTGCCCTTAACTCCCCGCCGCTCAATGCGATAACTGTTAGCAAGCACCTCGCTAACAATCCCAGCGGGGACGCACATGCCGCCACTGGTTGGGCCGCATTACTCAAATTGTCAAAGACGGGGGCCGGGGTCGGCGCCCCGGCCCTGCCATCGCTATCCAGCGATTGACCAATTAATGCCCATCAGATATATACTATCACCCCTGTCAAGCCCCCTCGCCCGCCAGGCGGACCCGGTCACACCTTCTCCGGCACCACGTAGGGCTTCCGGTACTGACGCGTCAGCAGGCGGTTGGCTTCCTCGTCCCGGACGAAGCGCTCCGTTTGAGGATCGAAGCGGAGCATCCGGCCGGTGCGATAGGCGATGTTGGCCAGGTGGGGCAGGGCCGAAGAAAGGTGCAACTGGCGGGCATCGGCCGCCAGGTCCGCCGGCTTGCGGCTGCGAACGGCCTGGAGGAAGTTGGCCAGGTGGGGCAGGTTGGCAATGTCGCCGGCCCCCACGCTGCGCGGCCCCGGCGTGCGCTCTCTGCCCAAGAAGGTGTAGTAGCTGGTGTAGTCGGGCAGGATCATATAGCCCTCGGTGCCGATGAAGATCACCCCCACCACGTTACGCTTGTCGAGGAACGGGTAGGTGGTGCCCATGCCCGCCTCGTCGTTGGTGAATCCGCTGCGCGTCTCGAAGGTCAGCAGCAGGTCGCGGCCTTGGTATTCGAACATGGCGGCGTGTACGTGAGGCGCCTGCTGGTCGTCCTGGTAGATGTAGTGGCCGCCCATGGCGGCGATCTTGGTGGGGTGGGTGTCCAGGTCCAAGGCCCAGCGCATGATGTCCAGCTCGTGGACGCCCTGGTTGCCGATGTCGCCGTTGCCGTAGTCCCACAGCAGGTGCCAACCGCGATGCCGCAGGCGGGCATAGGGCTGGTCCGGCGCCGGTCCCTGCCAGGCGTCCCAGTTCAGGCCTGCCGGAACAGCTACCGGCTCGAGGCGACCGAGCGGGCCGCGCGTCTTGTAGGCAATCCCCCGCGCCAGGTAGACGCGCCCGATGACTCCCTCCTTCAGCTTCTGGATTGCTTCCACGATGTTGGGGCTGCTGCGGTTCTGCGTCCCGTGCTCGACGATGCGGTTGTACTTGCGGGCCGCTTCCACCACCTTGCGCCCCTCGAAGATGTTGTGGGAGCCGGGCTTCTCCACGTAGACATCCTTGCCGGCCTGGCAGGCCCAGACGGTTCCCAGGGCATGCCAGTGGTTGGGGGTGGCCAGCACGACCGCATCAATGGTCTTCTGCTCCAGAACCTGCCGCGTGTCGTTGAAGGTCAGCGGTTTTTTCTCCCACAGCTTTTCGTACTCGGCCGCGCGCTGGAGCAGGATCGGCTCGTCCACGTCGCAGAGGGCGGCGACCTCCACGTTGGGGTCGGCCAGCGCGTGGAAGGAGCGCATCAGCTCCGCGCCGCGCCCGCGCAGCCCGATGATGGCCAGCCGGATGCGGTCGTTGGGGCTGAGCCGGCTGGCGGCCGGCGCCGGAGCCCCCAGCAGCGACAGGCCGGCCACCGCGGCGGCCGACGATCGGACGAAATCTCGCCGTTTCATCTCTCGCGCCATTGTTGCTTTCCCTCCGCTGTGTTGGTTCCGTGGTAGGACGGGGCTTCAGTCCGCGCCGTGGATCGCAGCGAGCCGTGTTGGGCCCGGGCGGCGACAGGCAGGGATGCCTATCCTACAAGTGCTAGGGCGCGGCCCCGCTCTGCCGGGTCTGCGCCGTGGACCGGAGCGAGCCATGTTGGGCCCGGGCGGCGACAGGCACGGATGCCTATCCTACAAGTGCTAGGGCGCGGCCCCGCTCTGCGCGGTCCGCGCCGTGGATCGGAGCTAGCCGCCCCTGCGGGTTATGAAACAACTGCTACAGCGTGACCAGTTCCACGCCGGCCTTCTTCAGCGCGTAGCGGCTCTCACGCAGGTAGCTGCCGTAGCAGGCCATCCAGTGGAAGCCGCGCATCTCGGCGGCCAGGCGAGCCCAGTCGCCGTCAATGCGCACGTCAATCTGCGAGCGGCAGATGGGCAGGAAGGGGCTGGCTTCGATCACCCCTTCAAAGCCCAGCCAGCGGCGGCCCCCGAAGTCCGGGTCCAGCACGGTGACCCGCTGGCCCTTGCGCATCTCCACCTTGGGGGCCGCGCCGTAGTCCGACTCGAAGTGCGTCAGGATCCTGACCGCCTCAGCCCGCTGCCCGTCCATCTTCCTTGGCGCGGTGCAATGCGCCAGCGTCACCACCCCGTCGTGCGGGTGGGTAGGGTCGTTGAAGAACACCGGCTTGCCGGAGATGTGGTGCAGCAGGATGCCGGAAGGGATCACCACGAAGTCCGACTCGCAGAAGGCCAGGTAGCCCTCATCGTTCAGCACGCTGAGGGGCAGGCAGGCGGTGGTCTCCGCCATGGGCATGATGGTGCTCATGCAGTGGTTGATGGTGATGGCGTCGGTCTCCGCCTCCTCGAGCAGGTCGCGAAAGACCTCGGTGAGGAGGAAGGCATTGGAGACGAAGCTCTCCGAGGTCTCCAGCTTGACTCCCTTCTGAGCGAGGTAGCGGGCAGCCTCGGCGCGGCAGCGCTGGACCAGCTCCTGGTCCTGGCGGGCGCGGCGGATGCGCTCGCCCAGATCGGGGTAGGAGACGGTGCGGATATCGAGGCTCCAGATGTCGCGGGCGCGCTCGGGGGCCTGCTGGCCTCCGGCGCCCCAACCGGAAGGCCCGCCCACGGCCACGATGCGCTTGCGCAAAGTATTCTTCAAGCCGGAGAGGGCGCGCAGCCGCCACCCGACTTCGGCGTGGCTGTCCACCACCACGTCCTCCACGCCCATGCCCGGCTCCCCGTACTGGTCCTGCGCCTTACGGAGGAACCGCGGCTGGGCGATCTCGTACCACAGGTAGACCGGGCCGGAGCGGTGGCGCACAAACATCAGGTTCCAGCGCTCGAGGGCGGTCAGCGCCTCCAACAACTTGACGCCGCCGGAGGCCGCGTACATCAGCAGCACGTCGTGGCTCCCGGCGCGGAGTTTGGCGGCCTCGTCGGCGGTGGTGGCGGTGGCCAGCGGGAGGACCTCCAGCGGGAATGGCGGCGGCCCGGCCGAGGCGCTTATGGCCGCCAGTTCCCGTCCGATCCGCTCTTTCTCCTCGCCCACATCGCCCTCGCTCATCAGCCCGCCCCACGGGCGCCAGCTCGTCGCTTCCCGGC
>CAYVGN010000070.1:4780-10156 GCA_964451215.1 uncultured Acidobacteriota bacterium | reverse complement strand
CCGGCAATGAACAGGCCCGAGCAGAAAAAGATGAACGGCAGGGCGTACCTGCGCTCGCGCCGGTAAAGGCCCGGCGAGATGAAGGCCCAGAGTTCGTAGAGCACCACCGGCGAAGCCACGAACAGCGCGGCCACCAACGACAGGTGCAGGTAGAGCATGAAGGCATCGGTGGGCTTGGTGAAGTAGAGGGTGTCCCTCATGCCCAGCTCGCGCAGGGTAGAGCGCAAGGGTTCCGACATGTACTGGAAGATCCGGGCGGAGAAGGCGAAGCAGATGAAGAAGGCGCCGGCCACCGCGATCAGCGAGTGGATGATCCGCTGGCGCAGTTCCTCGAGGTGCTCGAGGAACGACATCTTGGCCATCTCCTCTTCTTCTTCCTCACCGTCGCCACCGTCGCCGCCGCCGTCTCCGGAGGAAGGCGGTTTGCCACCCCCGCCGCCGGCGCTAGTCTCTGCCGACACGGGGGCCGCCGGCTCCGCAGAAACGGCGTCGTCGGGATAGAGCTGAATTTCGTCCTGCTCCTGGACCTGCTCCACGCCCGCACCGGACGCGGCGCCGGCCGCCGCTCCAGAGGAATGCACCTCCCCCGGTTCCTGGTCAACCGGGGCGCTTACCCTGCTCTCATTCACAACTGGAGTTCCCTCCCGGGAAACGTTGGGGCGGACCACGCGGCTGTCGTCAGCTTTCGCCTCTAATCCCTTTGCTCGCCGTCGTAGTTGTAATCGTAACCTGCGTGATCGGGACTCTGGGATCCGGCGTCCTGCGCCGAGGTGCCGGCGGTGCCCTGGACGGACTCCTCGATCCGCGTCTCGTTCTCCAGGTTCTGCATCTCCCGCTCCAGCGAGCTTCTCAGCTCGGCCGAAGCGCGGCGGAACTCGGCAATCCCTTTGCCCAGCGACCGGCCCAACTCCGGCAGCTTCTTTGGCCCGAAGATGAGCAGGGCCAGGACAAAGATGAATATCATTTCGGGGACGCCGATCGAGCCCATGCTGTCATTATACTATCGCCGGGCTGGAAAGGGCGTCAATTAGAAAGCGGGAAACCCGCTGGTGTTGGGGACTGTCGGCCGGCGCCCCGGGTCGCCGTTCCCGGGGTTCTCTCCCCGCCTGGTCCCTGTTGATTGACCTGTACCAGACATTCCTCTTGCCGGCATCGTTGGCGGATGCGCATGGTATACTAAAGATAAGATCTCTTGGGAGCTATGGTTGGATGACAGGCTTGCGGCGCTCTTTGCTCGTGATTCCCCTGCTGATACTTGCCTGCGCCCTGCTGGGCGGGCTTTACGGTGGCCATGTCAAGGCCACGGGCGCCGACGATGACGAGGTGGAGCGGAGCCTCCGCTTGCTGACCAGGGTGTACGCGGCGGTCGAAGAGAACTACGCCGACCCGGTGAATCCAGAGAGGGCCATTTACAACGGCGCCGTCCCGGGGATGCTTCGTACGCTGGACCCGCACTCGAACTTCCTGGACCCCAAGAGCTACCAGTTGCTGCGCGAAGAGCAGCGCGGCCGCTATTACGGCGTGGGCATGCAGGTGGCCCCGCGCGGGGGCAAGACCGTGGTGCTGGCACCCTTTGTCGGCTCCCCGGCCTACAGAGCGGGCCTGCGGCCGGGCGACGTCATCGCCAAGGTGGACGACAAGCCCACCGACAACCTGAGCACCACCGAGGTGGCCGAACTGCTGAAGGGCCCCAAGGGCACCAGCGTCCGCATCACGGTGATCCGCGAGGGCAGTTCCCGGCCGCTGGAGTTCGTGATCGTGCGCGATGAGATCCCCCGTCCCAGCATTGAGCAGGCTTACGAGATCCGGCCCGGCGTGGGCTACATCCGCATCGCCAACTTCAGCGAGACCACGGGCCGCGAACTGCAGAGCAACCTGCGCAAGCTGGATGCCAGGTCACTGAAGGGGCTGGTGCTGGACCTGCGGAACAACCCGGGCGGGCTGCTGACCGAGGGCGTGGCCGTCGCCGACATGCTGCTGGCCCGGGGCCAGGTAATCGTCAGCCACAAGGGCCGCGCCTCGGGCGAGAAAGTGTACCGGGCCAACCAGGGCAACCACGGGCTGGAATACCCGCTGGTGGTGCTGATTAATCGCCAGAGCGCCAGCGCCTCGGAGATCGTGGCCGGGGCCATCCAGGACCACGACCGCGGCCTGGTGGTAGGGGAGACCAGTTTCGGCAAGGGCATGGTGCAGACCGTCTACCCGCTGGGCGACACCACCGGCCTGGCCCTCACCACCGCCTACTTCTACACCCCCAGCGGCCGGCTGATCCAGCGCGTCTTCACCGGCATCTCGCTCTACGACTACTACTACTACCGCGACGAACCTGACAAGAACGACAACGGCACCCACCGCAAGCAGACCCGGGTCACCGACAGCGGCCGCACCGTCTACGGCGGCGGCGGCATCACCCCCGACGAGAAGATCACCTGCGGTTACTTCTCCGTTCCCTCCGGGGTCTGCTACTCGCTGCTCCCGCTGAAGGGCTTCCTGCGCATGCTGGAGGTGCAGAAGTACGCCTTCTTCAACTTCGCCCGTCACTACCTGGGCAGGCACAACACCATCCCGCGCAACTTCGAGGTGGACGATCAGGTCCTCTCCCAGTTCCGCCACTTCCTGGAACAGGAGAAGGTCAGCTACGCCGAGCAGGACTTCCAGCAGAACCTGGACCTGATCAGGCGCCGCATCAAGCAGGAACTGTTAATCTCCATCTTCGGCAAGATCGAAGGGGACCGGATCGCGATCGAGAGCGACCCGCAGGTGTTGCGTGCCGTCGAGCTGATGCCCAAGGCCAAGGCCCTGGCCGAAAGCGCCCGCCGCATCCTGGCCCAGAAGCGGTAGCTCCCGCCTTTCATATACCGCAGAGAACCGAGAGACCGCAGAGGAGACAGAATCTCTCTGTGCGCGCTGGGCCTTCTCTGCAGTGAAGATTCAGGGAAGAGTTGCCAGGGCCCCTGACGGGGGCGGAGGGATGGTGGACGTGAGGGGATTCGAACCCCTGACCTCAGCGTTGCGAACGCCGCGCTCTCCCAACTGAGCTACACGCCCGTCTGCCCGAATCAGTATAGCACATCAAAACAGCAGAGCCGCGACCCCGCCGTGGCTGGGTCGCGACTCTGTTCCGCCTGCCGGGAGGGCGAGACTCGCGCTTATTGTGAAAGGTGCTTGTTGATAGCGCGCTCCACCGCCGACTTGGGCTGCATGCCGACCAGTTGCTCGCGGACTTGGCCGCTCTTGAACAACAGCAGCGTGGGAATGCCCTGGATCCCGTAGCGCGTGGCGGTGGCCATGTTCTCGTCCACGTTGACTTTCGCCACCTTCACTTTGCCCTCATACTCCTTGGCCAGCGTCTCCACGGTCGGGGCGAGCATCCGGCAAGGCCCGCACCACTCGGCCCAAAAATCCACCAGGACGGGGACGGGAGCCTGCAAGACCTCCTTGTCAAAATTGCTGTCGGTCACTTCCAGGATATTGCCTGCCATTCTTCCTCCACTTCAGGTTGGTAGACTAGTGCCGTGTCCCATTAATTCCACCCCACCCCGGCGGCCACGAAAGCCGCATCGGGAGCGGGTTTCCGCCACCGGCTGCGGGGCAGGACTTGTGGGACACGGTACTAGTACCGTGACCGCCTGATTTCTACCCGATGACGCCCTCTATCCGTGTGTGCGCGTAGTCTTCACGACCGTGCTCAAGGGAAGAAACTAGGCGGTCACGGCACTAGATTCAGTGGGGCTGGAAAAGTTACAGGAACTGGCTGGGCCGCCGACTGGCTGTGACCGAGCCGCGGCCTGCAGCCGGGCCCTAGGTGGCCGCCGCCCGCTTCATCCCCACGATCTTCTGGTATAGCGCGACGTATTCCCGGGCCGAAGCCTCCCAGGAATGGTCCCTGGCCATGCCGTTGCGCATCAAGCGCTGCCAGGCGGCCCGGTCCTGGTAGGCCGCCAGCGCCTTGCGAAGCGTGTCGAGCAGCGCTTGCCCGGAGTACTCGGAGAACTTGAACCCGGTGCCCGCGCCGCTGGCCGGATCCCAGGGCTCAACGGTGTCATCGAGGCCGCCGGTGGCGCGCACGATCGGCACGGTCCCGTACTTCAAGCTGTAAATCTGGTTGAGGCCGCAGGGCTCGTAGCGCGACGGCATCAGGAACATGTCGGCGCCGCCCTCGATCTTGTGCGCCAGAGCGTTGTCATAGGCGATGCGCACCGCCATCTTCTTCGGGTATTGCTCGGCCAGCCGCTTGAACAGCGCCTCGTACTCGGCGTCGCCCGTGCCCAGCGCCACCAGATAGAAGTCCTCCTGGGTGAGCACGTCGGCCACCTCGGCAATCAGGTCCGCGCCCTTCTGCACGGTGAAGCGCGAGACGATGCCCACCAGAGGCCGCTTGAGGTCCTTGGCAGGCAGGTGGAACTGCTCCAGCAGGTCCTTCTTGCAGGCCCGCTTGCCCTTCAGGTCTTCCGGGGTATAGTGGGCGACCAGGAACGAGTCGGTGGCCGGGTCCCACTGCGTGTAGTCCACGCCGTTGAGGATGCCCGTCAGCACGGCCGAGCGTTGCCGCAGCACGCCCTGCAACCCGAAGCCGTACTCGTCGGTCTGGATCTCCTGCGCGTACTTCCTGCTTACCGTGTTGATGTAGTCGGAGTAGACCAGCCCGCCTTTAAGGAAGTTGACCTTCCCATAGAACTCGAGCCCCTCCACGGTGAACAGTTCCCAGCCCAGGCCGATGTTCTCCAGCGTATTGGGCGGAAACAGTCCCTGGTAGCCGAGGTTGTGAATGGTGAACAGCGTTCCCGTTTTCCGGAAAGCGGGGTCTCCGGCGTAGACCGTATTCAGCAAGACGGGAACCAGGGCCGACTGCCAGTCGTGGCAGTGCAGCAGGTCGGGAACGAACAGGATCTTGGCCGTCTCAACCACGGCGCGCGAGAACAGGGCAAAGCGCTCGGCGTTATCCGGGTAGTCGCCCTGGGGCGTGCCGTAGAGCGCCTCGCGGTCAAAGTAGTGCGGGTACTCGACGAAGAACGACCGGACCCCGTCCTGCCGCGGCCCTTCCAGCACCATGGGGAAGTGCAGCTTGCGGCCCAGCGGGATGGTCAGGCTGTGGATGGCGATGTGCAACTCGCTCACACTGGTCATCCGGTAGCGGGGCAAGATCACCGCAACTTCGTGCCCCAGCCGCGCAATCGCCTGGGGAAGCACGCCGACCACATCAGCCAGGCCCCCGGTCTTCGAAAAAGGTACAGCTTCGGAGGCGGTCATCACGATGCGCATGAACTCGTGCTCCTCGCGCGTGCAATTAGCGGTAACACTCTAGCACACCGCCCCGCTTTTCATTCACCGCCCAGGCGCGGAGCAGGCGGCAGGACGGCCGGGACTAAAGCCCGG
>CAYVGN010000070.1:2897-4680 GCA_964451215.1 uncultured Acidobacteriota bacterium | reverse complement strand
ACGGCCGGGACTAAAGCCCGGCCCTACTCATTCACCGCCCAGGCGCGGAGCAGGCGGCAGGACGGCCGGGACTAAAGCCCGGCCCTACTCATTCACCGCCCAGGCGCGGAGCAGGCAGGGAAAGATACCGGGCGCGGCGCTTCTCTGCGTCTGTGCGGTTTTCCTGGCCGTCCCCGGGGTGATGTGGTGAAATGCGGCCATGCCGCGCCGGCTCGGACAGCACTTTCTGGCGGACCAGCGCGTGCTCCGGCGCATCGCCGCCGCGCTGCGGCTCACCGGGAGCGAACTCGTGGTGGAGATCGGGGCCGGGCGGGGCGCGCTCACCCGGCTGCTGGCCCAGCGCGCCGCCCTGGTCGTGGCCATTGAACTGGACAGCCGCCTGGCCGCCTTGCTGCGCCAGACGTTCGCCGCCCAGCCCCGCGTACACGTGCTCCAGGCCGACATCCTGGAAGTGCCGCTCGATTCGCTGGTCGCAGGCCTGGGCTACAGAAACACCCGCGCTGTCGGCAACCTGCCCTACTACATTACCTCCCCCATCCTGCTGCGCCTGTTCGCCTTCGCGCCGGTGCTGAAGGAGATTACGGTGATGGTGCAGCGGGAGGTGGCCGAGCGACTCACCGCGGCGCCGGGCAGCCGCGACTACGGCCTGCTCTCGGTCACCGCCCAGTACTACACCCGCCCGCAACTGCTGTTTCGCATCGGCCCAGCCGCCTTCCGCCCTCCCCCCAAAGTGGACTCGGCCCTGGTGCGCATGCCCATCGCGCCCCGCAGCTCCGAGCTGGCCATTGCCGACGACAAGACATTTCTTCGCTTCGTCGGCGCCTGCTTTCGCCAGAAGCGCAAGACGCTCCTCAATAACCTCAAGGGCATCTCCGGGCTCGAGCAGGTGCAAGCTGCGTTGGAAGGCGTGGGCCTCCCTCCCGCCGTCCGCGCCGAGCAACTCAGCCTTGAGCAGTTCGCGGCGCTGCACCACAGGCTTCAGGCTTGAGGCTTAAGTGCGGTAGCTGGCGTTGATGCGGATGTAATCTTCGGTGAGGTCGCAGCAGTAGAAGCGCACCCGCCCCGGCCCGGCGCCCAGCCGGACGCGGATCTGCACCTGGCTGGCTGCCTTCAAATCCGCGTTCAGGGCTGCTTCGTCGAAAGGAGCGGCCAGGCCTCTGCGGCACACGACGACGCTATTCAGAGTGATTTGCACACGGCCGGGGTTGACGGCAACCCCCGAAGCCCCGGCGGCGGAGAGGATGCGGCCCCAGTTGGGGTCACCGCCGGCAATGGCGGTCTTCACCAGGGGTGAGTTGGCAATGGCGCGGGCGACCCGGTCGGCGTCGGCCTCCCGCGCCGCCCCCTTCACCTCGATGCTCACCAGCTTCCGGGCGCCTTCACCGTCGGCGGCAATCGCTCGCGCCAGTTCGCCCATGGTTTCTTCCAGAGCTTCGGCAAACGCGCCCTCGGCGACCGGGCCGGCAGCCCCGTTGGCCAGGACAAGAAGCGTGTCGTTAGTGGACGTGTCGCCGTCCACGGAAATGCGGTTGAAGGTGCGGCGGGCAGCGTCCGCCACCAGCCGTTGCAGCCGGGCGGGCGTGACCGCGGCGTCAGTGACCAGGAACGCCAGCATGGTCGCCAGGCGCGGGTGAATCATCCCAGCCCCCTTGGCGATGCCGACGAGGCGCGCTTCGCTCCGCCCGCCGCAGCTTGGCAGGCGACGAAAGGCGATCTTGGGGCGGGTGTCGGTGGTCATGATTGCCGTGGCTACAGCCACCACGCCTTCCGCCGACAGCCGCTC
>CAYVGN010000070.1:0-2887 GCA_964451215.1 uncultured Acidobacteriota bacterium | reverse complement strand
CTCGATGGCCTGCGGCAGCGCGCGCGGGATGGCCTGCTCGTCCATGGGCACCCCGATCACGCCCGTCGAGGCCAGCAGCACCTGCCGAGCCGGGATCCTGAGCAGACGCGCGGCCGCCCGGGCCGTAGCCAGGGCCACGCGCCGCCCGTTGGGCGTCGCGCAGTTGGCGTTGCCCGCGTTCACCACGATGGCGCGCGCCATGCCGCCGCCGGCTCGCAGGTGCTGGCGCGAAAGCTCCACCGGCGCTGCCGCCACCCGGTTGGTGGTGAAGACGCCGGTAGCCGAAGCCGGCCGGTCCGACACGATCAGCCCCAGGTCAGCGGCGCCGCTCTTGCGAATCCCCGCGGCCACCGCCGCAAAGCCAAACCCGCTCGGAGCCTCGACTGTCTCAACCATCACCGCCTCATTTCACCATAAGAAAGCCACACAGGCACAGAGATCACAGAGATTAAGAATCACGCGGTCTCTCGGCCACTGGGGCCATGCCACCTCTGATATGCTCTAGGAAGAAGAAGCAATATGACGGAACATAAGTTGCAGGCCATCTTCCTCGGCGGCCTGGGCGAATTCGGCATGAACATCATGGCCCTGCGCTACGGCGACGACATGGTGGTCATTGACACCGGCATGATGTTCCCGGAGACCGAGCTGCTGGGTGTGGACATTGTCATCCCCGATATCAGCTTCCTGCTGGAGAACCGGGAGCAGGTGCGCGCGCTGATCCTGACCCACTGCCACGAAGACCACATCGGCGCGGTCCCCTTCCTTTTGTCGGAGCTGAACGTTCCCGTCTACGCGACCCCCTTCACGTTGGCGGTGCTGGAAAAGCGCCTGGCCGAGCACGACCTGGCAGAGACCGCGGAACTGCACGAGGTGCACCCGCGGGAGACGGTGGCGATCGGGCCGTTCCGGATCGAGTTCATCCATGTCACCCACAGCACGGTGGCCTGCGTCATGCTGGCGATCACGACGCCGCTCGGGGTGGTGGTGCACAGCGGGGACTTCAAGGTGGACCCCACGCCCACCGACAACGAACTGTTCGACCTGCACACCATCGCCGAGTACGGCAAGCGCGGCGTCCTGGCCCTTTTCTCCGACTCCACCAACGTCGAGCGACCGGGGTTCACGCCCTCAGAGCGGGCGGTGCGGCCGGGCTTCGAGGAGGTATTCGCGGAGAGCCAGGGGCGCGTGTTCGTCTCCTGCTTCACCAGCTCGGTCCACCGGCTGCAACTGGCGGTGGACCTGGCCGCCGAATACAACCGCAAGGTAGCCTTCATCGGGCGCAGCATGGCAAGCATCAGCGAGATTGCCCACCGCATGGGCTACCTGGAAATCCCCGACGGCCTGCTGCTGCGCCCGCACGAGCTGGCCCAGGCGCGCCGCGAGCGGGTGGCGGTGCTGATCGCCGGCAGCCAGGGCGAGCCCATGTCGGCGCTCTCCCGCGCCGCGGTGGACAGCCACAAGCACGTCGCCATCTCCCGCGGCGACACCGTGGTGCTGTCGGCGCGCATCATCCCCGGCAACGAGAAGGGCATCTTCCGCATGGTGGACCACCTGTTCCGCCGCGGCGCCCATGTGGTCTATCCCGACGCCTCCCCCCGCCCGGTGCACGTCTCCGGACACGCCAGCCAGGAGGAGCAGAAGCTGATCCTGAACCTGGTAAAGCCGCGGTACTTCATCCCCATCCACGGCGAGTACCGCCAACTGTTCCGCCACGCCCAACTGGCTGAGCACCTCCGCGGCATCCCCGCGCGCCCCGGCGCCTCCGCGGCGGCGGCGGGCGGCCTGGAAGATACGTTCGTGCTGGAAAGCGGCGACGTGCTGGAGTTCGACGACCACGGGGCGCGCAAGGCCGGCCGCATCCCCGTGGGCCGGCGCTGCATCGATTCCGGCTCCATTGACGAGGTGGTGGAGGAGATGGTGATCCGCGACCGCCGCCACCTCTCCGAAGACGGCATCGTCCTGCCCATCCTGGCCATCAACCGCTTCTCCGGCAAGGTGGAGACGCCGCCCGAGATCGTCACCCGCGGCTTCGCCCCGGGCGAGCCGGAGCCCTTCGTGGAGCGGGCGCGGGAGATAGTGCTGCGCACGCTTGAGTCGTCCAGTGACGAGGAGAAGGCCGACTACGGCGTCATCAAGGAGAAAATCCGCGCCGACCTGAAGCGCTTCATCAACCAGCAGACCGCCCGCCGCCCCCTCATCCTGCCCGTCATCCTGGAGGTGTAGCAGGCTCAAACACTGCAGATAAAGTTGGCGGCACTCCCGAGCGCAGCCATTTCCGCAAGAGATCTCATGACTGCCCGGCGTGGGATGGCAAGCCGCGCCAGGCGGGGAGTTTGATCTTTGCGCCGGAATAAAGACCCAGATATCGCCAATGCCCCTTTCGCTGCTAACGCTAACACCCCCTTTTTTGGACTTAACTCCTTTCCGTTCAGGGAGATAGCTGTTAGCAAACAGGATGCTAACAAGGCGCGCTTGCGTACTCCCGTTCGGGTTGCCGGATTCGGTTGTCAAAGATCGGGAGCGCCGTCTGGGCGCCCCGCCGGCTGGCGCTATCCTCCCTGCCAGCGCAGATATCTTTTAGCTATAGTGTACCACACCTGTCAAGCCCCTCCCCAGGTTCTTGGGCAATGCAGCGCCCGTGTCGCCGCTGCTGGCGGGGGAGGCGGCGCCGGCCAGCGGCAATCCGCTGGTCCTGACGCAGGTGCAACCCACCGTGACCATCGGCGGCAAGAATGCCCGGGTGCTGTTCAGCGGCATGGCGCCGGGCTATGTCGGCCTATGGCAGATCAACGCCGAGGCGCCCGCGGACGTGACGTCCGGCCCGGCCGTGCCGCTGGTCATCTCCGCTGGCGGCGTCACCAGCAACACCGTCACCATCGCCGTC
>CAYVGN010000069.1:0-10187 GCA_964451215.1 uncultured Acidobacteriota bacterium | reverse complement strand
AAAGGCGCCCTGGCCCGCCCTTCGAGCCGGCAGTAGCGGGCTGAAGAGGGCGGCGACCTCGCGGGTGAGGTTACTGTGCGGCGGCCGCAACTGAGGTCAGCTCGGCGGCGTTTTGCTGGATCTTCCAGACCGCGCCGATGACGTCCTGCAAATCCTCGCGGCTCCCCAGCAGCACCTGGTGGGGGATCACGACAGTCTCGGCGCACAAGCGCTCGGCTACCGGGAAGCGCAGGTCTCGAATCGCCGGGTTGTTTTGGAAGAACGGATTGCGGTTGAGCGGCCAGGGATAGCCAATGTGGCAGGGAATGCCCTCGGCGGCCAAGGCCTGGACGAAACTGTCGCGGGAAGCGCCGCCAAACTGCGCCGGGTCGTACCGGAATTGAAACAAGTAGTAGCCGTGCACCTCGCAGCGCGGATCGTTGGGCACCGGACTGATCCCGGGGATTTCCGCGAGCTTGCGGTTGAGGTAGGAGGCGCTGTGCTGGCGCGCTGCCAGTTGCTCGGGGAAGCGCTCGAGTTGGGCCAGCAGCACCGCAGCCTCGAACTCGACCATCCGGTAGTTCACCGGCATCACGAAGTGCTCGTACCAGGAATGTCCTGCCCGGCGCCCGCAACTCCGGTACTGCACGCAGGACTCGGCCAGTTCTGGGTCGTTGGTGGTGATGATGCCTCCCTCTCCCGCGGTCATCGTCTTGCTTTCCTGGAAGCTGAAGGTCCCGAACTGCCCGAGGGAGCCAGCCTTGCGGTCCTTCCAGACGGCGCCGTGGGCGTGCGCGCAGTCCTCGACCACCACCAGTTTGTGCTTCTCGGCGAGCGGCAGCAGGACGTCCATGTCGCAGCAGTGGCCAGCGTAATGCACCGGAATGAGCCCGCGGGTGCGCGGCGTCAGGGCTGCTTCCACCTGCGCAGGGTCAATACAATAGGTCTTCGGATCCACGTCAACCATGACCGGAGTCGCCCCGACCAGGATGACCGCGCTCGCGGTGGCGATGAAAGTCAGGCAGGGAATAATCACCTCGTCGCCGGGCCCTAGGCCCGCCGCCCGCAGTGAAATCTCGATGGAGATCGTGCCGTTGGTGTTGGCAATGGCAAAGCGCGTGCCGTTGAACTCGGCAAACCGCCGCTCGAACTCCGCAACCCGGCTGCCCGGCTCGCCCCCGCGCATGCCGGCGAACCAGCGCCGGCTGCGCATCACCGCTTCCACCGCCTGGAGTTCCCGCTCGTCGTACTGCGGCCACTCTGGATAGGGTTGTGTCCGTACTTTCTCGCCGCCGTTGATCGCCAGCTTTGCCATCTCTCCACCTCCCGGGGAAATCCCCGCGCCCGGCAGCACCACCCACCGGGGGCGCTCGCAAAAGAACTATCACTCCGCCTGCGCCTCCGCCAAGGGCCCTGGAGACGGCGGTGGCGCGGCAGCTTCGGGGGCCCGGATGACACGTGTCGCCGAGACTGCCTGGTACCAGAGCATGGAACTGGCGCGCTGCCACAGGCGCGCTCCTAACCAGAGCAGCAGCGCCGCTTGCGTGAGCAGGAACGACAGGCCCACCCGCTCGGGCCGCACCAGCTTCAGCCAGCACCAGAAGAGCAGGCACAGGCCAGCGCAGGCGACCAGAATGATTTGCAGATACAACCAGAAAAGCCGCCCGAGATGGCGAAAGGTAAGCGAGAATCCCGAGGCAAGTGCCGGCAACACCCGCGGCTCGTTTTCCGCCACCACCCGCGCCTGGGCAATGTCGAACCAAATCCGAGCGACCAGGCACAGCAACCCCAGCAGAACAGCTTCGCCCGCTAGCAGCCAGAAACCGAGCATCTCCCTGCCCGAGCGGCCCACCGCCGCGCTGGACCAGCCGTGGAAGCCTGCCCCAGCAGCCCCCAGACCCAGAAGCACGAGGCCCAGGAGGATAGCCATCCGCACAAAGCGCCCCAAGAACGTTCCGCAGGCAGCAAAGAATTCTCCGGGGCTCAACGCGCGGCCACAGCGGTAAGTTTCCAGAATGCCCCCGGAGAGGAACAGCATCAAAGCCGCAAACAGCAGGGAGAAGAGAAACGAAGCCGGGGCGTAGGCCGAAAGCGACAGATGGGGCCGGCTGAGCAGCTCCGCGAGGGCGTTTGCGTCCAGGCGCTTGTACAAGCCGTCGGCGGCCAGGCTGTGGTCCAGCACGCGCCGTAAGGCCAGAAGCAGCGGGACCGTGCCCCACGCTGCCAGGAGCAGGTTGAGTCCGTAAAGGATCCACAACAGGTGGTGCCGCCGCGCGCAGAGCGCGGCGCCCGCCAGAACAACACCCGCCTTTCTTCCCTCGATGCTCATCTCCTCAAGCCAGCCAGGCCAGCATCTGGGCGACGAACTGCCACACGAACAGCCAGTAGGCCGCCAGCTTGCGCGAAGCGCCCGGACTTGCCTCCACCGTGCGGCTGTTGTTGTAGAAGTCCCGGTCGAGCCAGACCCGGTGCTCCGGATCCACTTCGGCCGAAACGATCCGTGCCTTTTCCGTGTAGGTGTACCGGACCCAGCGGTCGCGTCCGTCCCAGCGCTCCCGCACCTTCTTGCCGTTGTCAAACTTGACTTCAACCTCAACCGGGAACACGAAGTCGCCACGGCGACGAACGAGCACGATGGACCGGTATTCGGTTTCTCCTTTCCTTTCCCGCGCGAGTCTCTTCTCGAACCAGTCCAGGCGGTCCGAACGGATGTCCTCGATTGCGTAATCGAGCACCTGGGTGCCGTAGACCGCCTGGTCAAAGAACCAGCGCAGGTCTTGTCCGGCGACTTCCTCCACGGTCTTCAAGAAGTCCTCCTCCGTAGGATGGGTAAAGCGGTAGCGGTGGAAGTATGTCCTGAGAGCGCGGCGCATGACCTCCTCGCCCAGAAAACCCTCCAGTGTTAGCAGCGCTGAGGCCGTTTTCCCGTAGGTAGCCGCGCCGTAGGCAGCACCGTGCATGTACTGGAAGGCGGAACGCGACAGGGGGTCTGTGTCGGGCCAGCTCAGATAGTTCCGCCGCAGCAACCCGGCAGCGTCGGCGGTGAGTCCCCACAGGTCCAGCAGCGAGTGCGGGCGTCCATAGAGTTGGTCGAAGATCTTGGCGTCGGTGTAGTTGTCGATCCCTTCGTCCAGCCAAGCGTCCTCAAACTCATTGCTCGCCACCATCCCATACCAGTACTGGTGGCCGAATTCGTGCTCCACCACAAGTTCCGGGAAGCGCTGCCCGGCGGGCGTCCACCGCCTTGTGCCCGCCGTAATCAACGTGGGGTACTCCATGCCGCCCGCGCCGGCGGCCCCGTGCGGCGGGTCAACGACCGTGATGCGGTTGTAGGGATAGGGGCCGTACCAGCGGTCGAAAAGCTCCATGGTGCCCTTCAGGGCGTGAAGGTAGCGCTGTGCCTGGTGCAGGTGGTCGGGCGACATCAGCAGGCGAATCTTCACGACGCCCGCGCTGCCCTTCCAGGCGTCTTCCACCACCTGAAAATCAGGAGCCGCCGCCCAGGCAAAATCGTGGATGTCGTCGGCGTGGTAGGAGACCGTCTTCGTGCCGTCCTTGTTTCTTGTACTTCCGGTTTCCTCGCCGCTGGAAGCAACGACGTAGTTCTCCGGCAACGTCAGCCGCACGTCGTAGGTGCCGAAGTCAGCAAAAAACTCTGTGGTCCAGTGAAACTGGTGGCAGTTCCAGGCGCCCTGCCACCACACCCCGACCTTGGGAAACCATTGCGCGCCCATGAAGAAGTCACGCTTGTACCCGGTGCGCATCAGGATCTCGGGTAGCCTGGCACGGAAAGCAATCTTAAACTGAACCGTGGCGCCCGGCGCCACAGGGCGCGGCAGGCGCACCTGGAGAACGGTCCGGTCGTCAGGATTCCCATCGTCGGGCTGAATGAAGCGTGCTTGCCCGACCAGTTCGCCAGCTCCGGCTACCTCGAGCGACTCCACCTCGATTGAGCCCCGATATCTTTCCTCCCACTGGAATAATGGACGGTCGCGCCGCAGTTCGCGGATCAAGGTGGACTTCGGCTGAAACGCGTTCAGGTAGAGATGGAATGGGAACTGATCGAGCGGTTGTCCCGTCAGGTTGCGGTAACTCAGTACTTCCCTTCCCTCGATCATCCGATTGACAACGTCCAGGCGGGATTCAATCTGGTAGGCGACGACGCGCTCGGAAAGCGACCGGCGAGCGAAATGCTCACCTGCCGGCTGCCCGCCGAACAGCGCCAGGGTCGGGAACCCCAGCGCGATCCCGAGCATCAGGACTAACCGCCTCATTCCACCTCGGTCGGAAGCGCGGGGCAGTTGGATTCACCGCCAGCCGCTGCCGTGGCGGCTGGTGCCCCGCCGCCTGCAAAGGATCACTCGGCAAGCTCCCGGATGCGGATGTTACGGAACTCCACGTGGGAGCGGTGACCGAGGAAGCCGACGTGGCCTCGTGTCCGCGACAGCCCGGGGTGTCTCTGCAGCACAGCCGGGTCCTTCACCGTGTCCAGGTCGGCGTCCAGGATCACAGTGCCATTGAGTTTCACCGCGATGCGGCGCCCGTTGGCCGTGATCTCCTCCGCGTTCCACTCTCCGGTCTTCCTGAGAAAGCCCTGGCGGGCAGGGATCACGTCGTAGATCGAACCGTGAAATTGCGCCGGTTTCAGCCGACCCTGGTACTTCGACGCCGTATCGTCCAGGATCTGGATTTCCATGCCTGCAAACGAGATCCTGCCTTCCAGCGGAGCCCGTATCCCGACTCCGTTGTTGCTGCCCTCCCGCAAGCGGAACTCGAAACGAAGGACGAAGTTTGCGTACTCTTTCTCGGTGAACAGATTCCCGCCTCCGTCCTCCGGGCAGACCAGGATACCGTTCTGCACGATGTAGCCCGGCCCTGTCTTGTTAACCAGAATCCAACCCTCCAGGTTGCGACCGTTGAACAGGGGAACAAAGCCGGGTTCTTCGGAACCGAACAGCGACAGGGAAGCAACCAGCAGAGAGAACAGCAAGAGCCGCGTGCCCATAGCAGAGCCATGTATACCACAGCCGCCGGGTGGGCTGGGTCCGATTCCCTAACCGGCCGCGGCTCCTGCCGGTGGGACGGGCACATCCGGCAGGCTTTGCGCCTGTTTCAACCCATAAGCGATCGTGGCCTCCCATTCCAGGTGTGGGACAGGGGAGTTCTGGGCGATCGTGAAGAGTTCGAGCGCTTCCTGCTTCCTGGCGAGGCGAAGCGCCAAGTTGGCATGAGCCATCAGGGCCTGGAATGACGTGGCGTCGGCGGCGCTCTTGCAGTGGATGTTGGCGTATTCCAGCTCCGCCCGCTCCAGACGATTGTCTTTCTCCATGTGGCGGGCCAGGCGTAGGCGGAGGGCCGGGGGAACAAAGCCTTCCAGCCCCAACTCCTGCATCTCTTCGTAAAGCTGGAGGGCAGTGTCGGGAGCGTTTTGCTGCACGTAGAGGCCCACCAGCCGAACATAGGCCCGGCGCTCGCGGTCTTCGTCCTGGACGGTCTTGGCGGCGCGCAACAATTCCAGTTGGGCGTCCACGTTGGTGGGGGCCTTCGAGGCGAAGGCCTCCAGCACGTCAATCGCTTCCCGGGGCTTGCCCTGCTCCATCAGGTCACCGGCGCGCACGATCTCCGGGGCCTGCTCCAGCGAAATCTGCCCTTCGATAGCCTTGTCGATCTGCACCTCGATGCCGCTCTTCTTCAGAGCCACTGCGAAGGCCATGCCGTAAACAAAGCCACCCACGTGCGCCCAGAAGGCGACGCCGCCCTCCGCTCCCATCCCGCGGTACATGAGGCCGTAGAAAACGTTCTCCAGCAGCCAGAGGGGCAGCATCAGGTAGGCGGGGGCGCTGAACGTGCGCGTGCGGAGGAAGATGATCAGCAGGAACCTGATCCGAGTGCGGGCGAACTTGATGAGGAATGCCCCCATGGCGCCGGCGATGGCGCCCGAGGCCCCGATCAGCGGCACCACGCTGTGCGGCGCGGACACCTTGTGGCTGAGCGCAGCGACTATCCCGGCGCTCAGGTAGAAGGCCGGGAACAAAGCACGGCCCCAGCGGTCCTCGATGTTGCACCCGGCCAGCCACAAGAACAGCATGTTGCCGAGCAAGTGCAGCCAGCCGCCGTGCAGGAACTGAGAGGTGATCAGGCCAAGCAGATTGTTTTCGCCCGGGACGTAGGCGTACTTCTTCAGGGGCGAAGCCTTTTCGGCCGCCGCCATCAGCGCCACCAGCCGGTCCAGTTCCGCCTGGTGCTCGGCTTGTGTCGCCTCGTCTACGCCGCCGCGGGTTTCCACTGCGGCTTCGTGCAGCGCTTTCAGGGACTCGACGGTCAGCCGATCCTTGCGCGATGCCTGGTTGATCTGCGCCAGCAGCTTGTCCAGGGGCGGGCTCGGCTTCAGGTAAGGGTGAGTGATGTAGTACTGAAACGCTTCGCGCGCCCTTTCGACGTACTGTCGCTGCTGTTTCTGAATGGTGCTGCTGGTCAGCAGGAAGATCAGGATATTGAGGCCGATAATGCTGAAGGTGACGTACGGCCAGCGGCGGCCGCGCATGTCCTCGTGGCCGATGGGGATCAGCATATGGTGCCTCGGTCAGGACAGGCGTTCCTGTCGCCCCTACCGAACCAGCGCCTCCAGCGCTGGCGGACGGACTTAGGGTAGCAAAAAAGGCAGCGGGGCCGCACCTGCCATCAGTAGCCGGGAACCACGCATGCCATGACTCACCACCACGGCTGGTTGGGCCGCCTGCCAGACCACGGCTGAACAGATCAGCGCCGGCCCGCGGTCCGGCCCGTATTCTCGTACCACTTCAGGTTGCCGCTGCCCGCGCCAACACAGGCGACGTCGGGGCGGCCGTCGCCGTTCAGATCAGCGATCGCGCACCCGGAGGCGGCCATGTCACCTTCGTCCAGCGGGAGGCGGTGCCACTGGCGGCCGCCAGAGTCCAGTGCCCAGTAGATATACACGCTGCGGCCCTGGCCCCGGTAGCCCGCCACGACTTCGTCGCGGCCGTCACCATCCAGGTCGCCGCAGGCTAGCGCATGCCCGTCCACAAAAGTGGAATCAATCACACGGGGAGGCCAGGGGGGCCGTCCCGCTTCCGTGTACACAACCACCTTGTCCCCGTGCCAGGGCTCGATCGTCGCCAGGAAACGGGAGGCGCCCAGAAAGCCGAGGCACACTTCGCTGGAGCCGCCTGCGCCCAGCCGGGTCTTGGTCCAGGTCATCTTCTGGCCACGACCACGGGAACGAAACAGATGTACGCCCTCGGCGCTCGCCGTCAACAGGGCGTCGCGCCGGTCCCGGTCCCATCGCGCCACCGCAAAGCCGTGGAACAATCGGAGATTCTGATCCACCACGTGCCGGCGCCATCTGCCTCGCTGCTTCGCATACCAGACCAGTGAGGCGGGAACGGCGTAGTCGGGCGCCCTGGCGCCCTGGCCCAGCAGCGGCGCGTTTACGAGTTCCAGCCGCCCATCGCCGTCCAGGTCGGCCCACTTCAGCCGGTGCGATGTGGGGATAGCGTCGATTTCCTCCGCTTGCCATTCACCCGGTTCGCTGGGCCGGTGCAACAGCCAGATGCGCCCGCCACTGGTCGAGTTACTAAGGGCAAAGTCGGTGGCCAGTGCGGCTTCCTTTCCTCCGGCCACCGGCGCCAAGCTGATCGGGTCCGCGAGACTGCTGAGGATGAGGTGCTCCTTCCAGGACGGGTTCTCGTACCAGACAACCCGCTTGTGGCGGGTCGAAAGGGCGAGCACATCGGGCCTGCCATCCCCATTCATGTCCGCGATCGCCACTTGGTAGCCGTCGGGAAACCGGGCGATCAGGTGAGCTTGAAAGGGTGACTGCTGGGAACCAGCCAGCTCCAACGGGACAAGGAAGACCAACATCGCGGCCAACACCATGCCCGGCAATTTACCATTCTGGCGAGTGGGGCTTCCAGCAGGGACAAGCTTCAAGGTGCCCAGCCGTCCGGCATAGTCCCTGCCGTTCGGCCTCTGCGGCCGGGGAGGAAGCAGAACTGCAACAATAGAGGACTCCGGCGTTTTCTTCGCACGCCGCACACATTCTGGTAGGCTTCGCATTATGGTTGAGAGCAAATGCATGTACGCTCGCCCATCCCTGGTGTTCTTGCTCGGCGTCATCTCGGCCCTGTTTGCGCAGAATCCCGGCAACGCTCCGATCCAGGCGCCCAGGCAGGCGGCTCCGCAAGCACAGGCACCCACCAAGCAGCCGCTGGTGCATCCCATCTTCGAAAACGAGAGGGTGCGTGTCATCGAAGTGGTGTGGGAACCGGGCGCGGCGACCGCTCCCGCGCGTCTGGCTGAGGGAGACACCATTGGAGTGGTGATTCGCGGCGGCACCATCGAGCACACCTACGCGAGTGGCAAGAGAGTCCGCCGCGAGCGCCAACCGGGAGAGGTGCTCTGGCAGCCCGGCAACGTCACCCTTGAGGCGCGCCAGAACGTGGGGCAAACCAAGATTAACGTGATCCAGGTGCGGCTGAAGAAGGCGCCCCCTTCCCACGGCTACGGTGGGCCGGTACCCAGAGTGAAGAAGTTGCTGGAAAACACGCGCGCCGCCGTTTTTGATCAGACCATTGCTCTCAGGGCAAAGCTGCCGCCGCACAAATATGCTCCCCGCCTGTGGGTCATCCTGGACGGAGGGGACCTGCGTTCCTGGGACAAGGCGGGCAAGCAACAGGATGCACGCGTCCGGGCCTCCCAAGTGATGTGGCTTCCCGAACAGGAGCATGCCATAGAAAACGTGGGCCAGACACCCGTCCGCCTCATCTCCATCGAGTTCAAGTAGCGATCCCATTGGGCCGAGAGTAGACAGAGCCGCCACCCCGCCGCGGCGGGGGAGCGGCTCTGTCGTGCGTCTCTGGACTGTTCGCGACAAAATGCAGGCCGGCTCCGCAAGGGTCTATCTGCGGCGGACGGCGCGAAGCGGGACGCGGATCAGGCCGTAAGCAATCACAGCAAATACGATCAGCGACAGCGGCCCGCCCCAGGTTTCCAGGAAGGAAAGCTGCGGCCGGCCGGTCAACAACTCGGTGACCGGCTTTGCCCAGCCCAGGACGACCACGGCCAGCAACACCCCGGTGATAGCTTCGCCGGCAATAAAGCCGGAGGCCACCAGGATGCCCTGTCTTTCGTACTCCTCGCTCTGCTGGGGAGACAGTGCTTTGCGTGCAGCCAGCCGGTCGGCAACACGTTTCAGAACTCCGCCCACGAAAATGGCGAAGGTCGTGTCCAGTGGCAGGTACATGCCGACGGCGATCAGCATCGGCGAGGCCGAGCCGATCATCACCAGGGCGACCCCGAACAAGATACCCATGGCTATCAGGCCCCAGGCCATTTGCCCACCGACGATGCCCTTGGCCAGCGCGGCCATCAGGCCTGCCTGGGGCGCCGGCAATTCCTTACCCCCGATGCCGATACCGCCGGTCTTGACGTTGGCTTCGTGCAGGGCAATCATCGGGAACAGCAGAAACACGGCCAGCATCGCGACTGCCAGGATCTCCGCCACCTCCATCTTCCAGGGTGTTCCGCCGAGCAAGTAGCCGGCCTTCAGGTCCTGGATCAGGCTGCCGGCGACCGAGCAGGCGCAGCAGACCACCGAAGCCACCCCCAGAACAGCGGCGATCCCACTCAACCCGCGGACGCCCATACCCAACAACACCAGCGCCGAGAGCACCAGTGCGGAGAGCGTCAGGCCGCTCACCGGCTGGTTGGAGCTTCCCACCAGGCCAACCAGGTAGCCGCCCACGGCCGATAGCAGGAAGGCGATCACGACCATGACTGCGGCCAGAACCAGCGAGGCCAGCGCGCGCGCGGTGAAGTGGTAGTACAGAACTCCGATGGGAACAGACAAGGCCACGATCGCCGCTACGATCCACTTCAGGGGGATGTCCACATCGAGCCGCGACCTAGCTGGCCCTATGTGCAATTCGCGGCTGGAGGCCAGGGCGCCCCGCACCGAGCGCGCAATGGATTCTCGCATGCCCCACAGAGTGGCCACCGCACCCACCAGCATGGCGCCGACGGCGATCGGCCGGACGATGTTGTACCAGACGCTGTAGACCACCACGTCCAGCGGCGCCGCTCCGCCCCCTTCCACATGGAGGCGCGCGGGCAAGGTGGGATCGGCGAACAGGATCAGCGGGATCAGGAACCACCAGGCGATCACGCCGCCGGTAAAGTTGATGGTCGCC
>CAYVGN010000068.1:7125-10229 GCA_964451215.1 uncultured Acidobacteriota bacterium | reverse complement strand
GGGTGGGTGGGCGGTGGCCGAGGCGGCCGAAGACACCGACAACCTGCGCCGCCAGTTCATCGCGCTGTTCGGCCGGCCACGCCGCACCTACGTGGCCGGCGGCTCGGAAGGCGGCATCGTGACGGTGAAGGTGGCCGAGCAGTTTCCGCGCGACGCCGACGGCCGCCTGAACTACGACGGCGCGCTGGCGGCCTGCGGGCCGCTGGCCGGCGGCCAGCGCGCCTGGGAGGGCGCGCTGGACCTCCGCGTCATCTACCAGTACTACTGCCGGAACCTGCCCCGGCCCGAGGAGCGCCCCTACGAGTTGTGGTACGGGCTGGACCCCAGCGGGCCGCCGCTGTCCATGGTGCAGGTGGCCGGCCGCGTCAACGAGTGCACCGGCGTCTTTCAGCCGGAGGCCGAGCGCTCCCCGGAGCAGCGCGCCCGACTGGGGGCCATCCTCGGCGCCACCCGCATCCCGGAATCCTTCCTCGCCGGCGACCTGCTCTACGCCACCTTCTTCCTGCAAGAGATCGCCGTGGTGCGCCTGGGCGGCAAGGCCCCGGTGGGGAACCGCAACGCGGTCTACCGCGGCTCGCCCGACGACGTGGCGCTGAACGCTGGCGTGGCCCGCTACGACCAGTCGCCGGAGGGCGCGGCGTTTTTCCGCGACGCCTACGAGCCCACCGGCCGCCTGGCGGCGCCGCTACTCGCCCTGCACACCACCGGCGATGGCCTGGTGATCGTGGAGCACGAAAACGCCTACCGGCGAACCGTGGAAGCGGCGGGCGCGCTGCCCTTCCTCCAGCAGGTTTATGTGGACGCCCCCGGCCACTGCGACTTCACCATTCCTGAAGCCTGGGCCAGTTTCCGCGCGCTGGTCAACTGGGTGGAAACCGGGCGGAAGCCGGAGCCCGGCGATGTGGCCCGGCTCTGCTCCGACTACTATCGCCCCTTTACCGGCGGCGACTGCCGGTTCAACACCGGCTACGTGCCGGCTCCCTACGAAACCCGCGTGCCTCCCCGCTAGTGGCAAGGTCGCAACGCATACCGTTGGATCCGGTGCTTGTGCATGGCTGGAACGAATTCGGCTGTGAGCTGGTTCACCGTGCCAGCCGCCGCAACAGCCGGCCGTGCTTCTTTTCCACCTTGAGATACGCGTTGATGAGGGCCTCGTCGGAGCGGGAGGAGGCAATAATTCGTATTTCGCCTGGATTGGCGCTGATGGTCACCGCCTCAGTCGGCGAGATACCTGCCGCCTCCAACAGGTGCCTGGGCAGAATCAGCCCGTAGCCATTCCCAATCCTCGTCAGTCGCTTTCTCATGATTCGCTTATAACACGGTTCTTACGTGGCTGGCGGGCCCCCCGATCCGTCAATAACTTTCTGCAGTTCCTGGGAGCGCATCCCGCGCTGCGGGATTGCCTGCATGGGCGGGCTCTCGGCGATCTGCAGGCTGAAGGCCCGCGTTCCCAGAGCCGCACCCGCGAGGTGCGGGGATCAATTGCGCCGATTGCCCACTCGACGCCTCGGCAGGTGCACTCGAATCACCTTACAGACGGATCGGGGGCCCGCGTTGTGTCTTTGTACCTTTGCGGTTAGAATCTGCGCAGCCGATTCTCTACAGGAGTGCATCATGGAAAGACGCGAGTTTCTGAAGGGCGTGGGAATGGCCGCGGCGGCGACGGCCGCCTCCTACCGGCGCGTTCTGGGCGCCAACGACCGCATCCGGCTGGGCATCATCGGCCCCGGCTCGCGCGGCCAGGAGCTGATGAAGGAGGCGCTGAAGGCGCCTGACGTCGAGTTCGCCGGCGTCGCTGACGCCTTCAGCCTGCGCCAGCGGCAGGCGCTCCAGATCGCCCCCGCCGCCAGGGCCTGCTTCGACTACCGCGAGCTGCTCGACCGCAAGGATGTGGACGCGGTGTTTGTGGCCACGCCGCTGCACCTGCACGCCGAGCACTTCCTGGCCACCGTGGCGGCGGGCAAGGTCCTCTACTGCGAGAAAACCATGGCTTGGTCCATCGAGCAGGCCCGCAAGCTCCGCGACGCGGCCCGTACCAGCAACCGTGTGATCGGCATCGGGCTGCAGCACGTCTCCGGCGGCGCTTTCTTCGACGTGAAGGAGTTCCTCACGCCGCAGAACATGGGCAAGATCACCAAGGTGCGCTGCTGGCTGAACCGCAACACCCGCCACGGTGAGCCGCAGTGGTACCGCAAGCCCCCGGCCGAGTGCACCGCCGAGAACGTGCGCTGGGACCTGTTCCTGGGCGCGGGCGAAGGCGCCAGGAACAGGCAGCCGTTCGACGCCCACCGCTTCTACAATTGGCGCTTCTTCTGGGAATTCTCCGGCGGCAACGTGACGGAGAACATGGTGCACCAGATGGCCTTCTGGCAGAAGGCCATGGGGTTGGGCATCCCGCTGGCCGCCAGCATGACTGGCGGCGTCTACCTGTGGAAGGACGGGCGGGAAGTGCCCGACACCATTGACGTGGCCCTGGAGTACCCGGACATGACCTGGGTGTGGAACGCCGGCTTCGGGAACATGCACGAGCCCTTCGGGGACGAGGTGCTGGGCACCGACGGCACCATCGTCAAGAAGGGGGACGGGGTCAGGTATTACCCGGAGAAGATCAACCGGCCGGACGCTGCTGAGCAAGCGGCGCGCTCCCAGGGCGTCAACCACGTCGCCAACTGGCTGGAGTGCCTGCGGACCCGGAAGGAGCCGAATGCCTCCGTCGAGCTGGGTTACTCCTCCGCCGTCGCTTGCCACATGGCCAACACGGCCTACCGCGAGAAGCGCCGCGTGGTCTGGGATCCGGTGAAGGAAGTCGCCGCGTGAAATGCGGCCAACCCAGCCGCTTTTCCAGCATCCTGCTAAGTACTGAAAGCCAGTTCCTGGTCACTCTTCATTTTTCATTCTTCATTCTTCGGAACTCCTCGGTCTGCTTGCGCAACTCCAGCCAATCGAAGAACAGGTCGGGGGTCTGCAGCCAGATAGCGAACCACCGGGCGATCTCTTCCTTCTGGGCGCGCTTGGCGGGATCCACCTTGCGGGCGCGGGCGATGCGCTCGGCGCGGCGGCGGACCAGCAGGGCAGCGCGGCGGCACTGGGCGGCGGCTTCGCGC
>CAYVGN010000068.1:0-7115 GCA_964451215.1 uncultured Acidobacteriota bacterium | reverse complement strand
TCTTAAGGTAGTGCACTATCTCAAAGCCGCGGCTTCGCGCTCGCTGGCGGCGCGGTGGCGGCGGTAGCGTTGGTCCAGCGTGCGCAGCGTGGTCTCGGCTGCCTCCAGCGTCCCGAAGTGCAGCAGCGCCCTGACCTCCGCCGACAGGCCGCCGAGTTCGGGCGCGACGCTGGCGCCCAATTCCGCGAGCACGCTGAGCAGGTAATCGTCAGAGAGGCGGGCCTGCGGCCCCAGCGCGCTCACCACTTCCCGCCGGATGGCGGCGGCCTCTTCCGGGCCCACGCGGGCGGGCTGCTGCCGCTCCAGCCATGCCTGGATCACCGCTTTCTTGCTGGCTCTGGGCATCCCGCATTCACCACGGGCGCCGAAGCCGCCCAGCAGGGCGCGGACCCCGCCACGCGGGGCCGGGCGCTACTTCTTTGGCGCCGGTCTGGACTGGCGCCGCAAGGCCTGGAGTTCGGCCCCCAGCAGCGGGTTGTCCGGGAACTTAGCCAGCGCCTTTTCCAGCACTTCCCGCGCCCGATCCAGTTCGCCGCGCGAGCGGTACACCAGGACCAGGATGCGGATGGGCCCCACCCGCCCCCAGTTGCTCAGTTCCACGGCCCGGCGGGCGCACTCCAGGGCGAAGTCCGGGCTGCGCTCGCGCAGGTGGGCGGCCAGGCCGGCCAGGGCGGCGACGTTGTTGGCGTCCAGCCGCAGCGCCGCGTTCCACTCCTCCACCGCCTCGTCCCCGCGGCCCAGGCTGGCCAGCAGGTTCCCGTGGAGGGCGCGGGCGTCGCTGCGCCGCGGGTTGATGCGGATGGCCCGCTGAATCTCCCCCAGGCCCTCCTCGAACCGGCCCAGTTGCAGCAGCACCTGGGCCAGTTGGGCGTGCGCCTCCTCGGAGTTGGGTCGCGCACCCAGCACCGCGCGCCATTCCTTTTCGCTCCGCTCCCAGTCCTGGTCGGCCATGTAGGCGCGGGCCAGCAGCGCGCGCAGGTCGGTGTTTTCCGGGTCGGCTTCCAGCAGGCGGCGCGTGCGGGCGATGGCCGCGTCTGCCTCGCCCGCTTCCAGTTCGGCGGCGGCCAGGTAGGCCGCCGCCCGCTGGTTGTCCGGCTGCTCCTTCAGGATGGCTTCCAGCTCGGCGCGCGCCTCCGCCACCCGGTTCTGGCGCAGCAACTCGATGGCGCGCTCCTCGCGGTCTGCGCGCTTCGATTGCATCCCCGGGGCCGGCGAAGGCTGTAGAAACAACCACAAAAACACCAAGGCCACCAAGTTCACCACGATGCTGCTCAAGCCTCCCAGCCTAACCAGGGGCATTTGAAATTGCAGCCGGCGCGGGATGAACACAGCCGCTGGGGGTGTCCGCGCGAGAATACTCAGACCGCCTTTCAAAGCAGCTAAAGTGTGGCGCCGCCCAGCTTCTCCAGTTCCAGGCCCGAAGCCTGCTCCACCTCGGCATGCAGGCTGTTGCCCTGTGCGTCCATGGTGACCAGGGCGGGGAAGTTCTCCACTTCCAGTTCCCACATGGCCTCGGGGATGCCGAACTCCATCAGGTGGACGTTGGGGACGCGCCGGATGGCGCGGGCGTAGAACTGGGCCGCGCCGCCGATGGCGTTCAAGTAGACCGCCCCGTACTGTTTCAGCGCGGCCTGCGTGCGCGGCCCCATGCCGCCCTTGCCCATCACCGCGCGCACGCCGTAGCGGCGGATGACCTCGCCCTGGTAAGGCTCCTCGCGGATGCTGGTAGTGGGGCCGGCGGCGCGGGCCACCCAGCGCCCGTCCTGCTCCAGCATGACCGGGCCGCAGTGGTAGAGGACGGAGCCGCGCAGGTCCACGGGCGGCTCGTGCTTCATCAGGTAGCTATGGACAGCGTCGCGGCCGGTGAAGATGCGCCCGCGCAGCACCACCATGTCGCCCACGCGCAAGGCCCGCGCCTGCTCCTCGCTGAGGGGCGGCTCCAGCACCACCTCGCGCCCGGTCAGCCGGAAACCTTCCACGCCGGCGGCCGCAATCATCTTCTCCACCGGCCGCTCGGGGTCGCGGTAGAGCCAGCGGCGGATCGCCCCGCTGGCTGCATCCAGCCGCACGCCCAGCCGCCGGAACGCCCAGCAGTCATAGGCCACCGAAACGAAGAAGGAGGCCGGCAGGCGGTTCTGAACGCCGATCTTGCAGCCGATCAGCGAGGTGCGCCCGCCGAAGCCCATGGCTCCCACACCCAGCTCGTTTGCCCGGGCCGGGATGGAGCGCTCCAGTTCCGCCAGTTCCGCAACCGGGTTGGTGTCGTCGAGCAGGCGCAGCAGTTGCTGCTTGGCGTACTCGTAGCCCGAGGCGCGATCCCCGCCGATGCATACGCCCACCGCCCCGGGGCTGCAACCCTGCCCCTGCGCCTTCCAGACGGCGTGCAGGATGCACTTGCGGACGCCTTCCAGGTTGCGGTCGGCGCGGCCCAGGTGTTCCAGCTCGCAGGGCAACGAGTACTGCGCATTCACGTTCTCGCAGCCCCCGCCCTTCAGGATCAGCTTCACCTCGATCTCGTCCTCTGCCCACTGCTGGAAGTGGAAGACGGGGGTGCCCGGGCCCAGGTTGTTGCCGCTGTTCTTGCCGGTGAGGGAGTCCACCGAGTTAGGCCGAAGCTTGCCGCGCTTGGTGGCCTCGGCCACCGCCTCTACCACTTGCCGGCGCATCTCCACTTGGTTCACGCCCGCCGGCGTGTGGATATAGAAGGTGGGCATGCCCGTGTCCTGGCAGATGGGCCCCTGGTCCTCGCAGGCCTGATCAATGTTCTCGGCGATCACCGCCAGCGCCTGGTAGGACCGCGTTTCGGCTGGCTCCGCCTTCAGCGCCTGCGCCATGGCTGCCCGCACGTCCGGCGGAAGGTTGGTGGAAGTCTGGATGATCAGCTCCAGCATGCTCTCCTGAAAGAAGGGCATCGCCATCGTAGACTCCGTTGAACGAATTACCCGCCCATGATAACAGGAACTCACCGGTCCGGCTCCAGCCAGCCAAGCAAGAGCAAAAGAACAAGACGCATGGATTATGCCCAGAAAGGCTTTCGGCCGTCAGCTTGCGGAGACCGGGTTTAGAGCCGAAAGCTGAATGCTGTCTCTAAAGAGCCCGTTCTCACAGGCTGTCCAGGAAAAACTGCATGATGCGGTTGAACACGTGGATGCGCGCTTCCTGGGCCGCGAAGCCGTGCTTCTGCCCGGGATAGATCATCAGGTCGAAGCGCTTGCCGGCCTTGACCAGGGCGTTGACCAGTTGCACGGTGTTCTGCAGGTGCACGTTGTCATCGGCGGCGCCGTGGACCAGCAGCAGTCGGCCGCGGAGCTGGGGGGCCTGGTTCACCGGGGACGAGCGGCGGTAGCCCTCCTCGTTTTGCTGCGGCAGGCCCATGTAGCGCTCCGTGTAAATGGTGTCGTAGTCGCGCCAGTCGGCGACCGGGGCTCCGGCGGCCCCGGCCTTGAAAACCTCGGGCGCGTTGAGGAGCGCGTAGCAGGTCATGTAGCCGCCGTAGCTCCAGCCCCAGATGCCGATGCGTGCCGGATCAACATAGGGCAGCGACTTCAGATATTTCACCCCCTCGAGCTGGTCGGCCAGTTCCACCTGGCCGAAGCGCCGGTGGATGGGCGCTTCGAAGGCGTGGCCGCGAGCCGGGCCCGCCATCCCGCGATTGTCCAGCGTGAAGACCAGGTAGCCCTTCTGGGCCATCATCTGGTGCCAGAGGCCATTGGTGCCCAACCAGGCGTTGCGCACCGTTTGCCCGTGCGGCCCGCCGTAAACATGGATCAGCACCGGGTACTTCCGCGAGGGGTCGAAGTCCGGCGGCTTCACCATCAGCGCGTCCAGCGGAATGCCGTCGGAGGGGTGGCCCACCCTGGCCGCGGCGACCCGCAGGAACTGGACGGGCGAGAGCCGGTAGTCGGCCAGCTCCGGCACGCGGTTCTCCTCCAAGACGGCGACCTGGCTGCCGTCGCTGCGGTAAAGGCTCATCCGCGGCGGCGTGGCGGTGTTGGAGTAAGTGTCCAGGAAGAAGGTGAAATCGGGGGAAAGCAACGGTGCGTGCGTGCCCGGCTGGCGCGTGATCTCGGCCGGCTCACCGGCCGAAACCGCCAGCGACTGCGCGTTCAGCTTCAGGCTGATCCGCTCCAGGTGCCGCTCCAGCGGCGAACGGCGCGTCGAGCTGAACCAGACCGCCTGATTCTTCTCATCCAGCCCCGCCACCCCGGTCACCATCCACGGCCCGCGGGTGAGCTGCGCCAGTTGCTGGCCTTCCAGGCTGTAGACGTACAGGTGGCGGAAGCCGTCCCGCTCGGAAGCCCACAGCAAGCGCCGCCCGTCGGAGAAGAACCGCAGGTCGTCGTGGACGTTCACCCAGGCGGGGTCCTGTTCAGTGAGGAGCACGCGGGCGCGGCCGTTCTCAATGTCGGCCACCAGCAATTCCAGCTTGTTCTGGTGGCGGTTGAGGCGCTGGATGGCGACCCGGCGCGAGTCCTTCAGCCAGTCCAGCCGCGCCAGGTAGATGTCGGTGTCACGCCCGGTGTCCATCCAGGCGGCCTTCGGCCGGTGGATGTCCATCACGCCCACGCGCACGACCGGGTTGGCGTCGCCGGCCTTGGGGTAGCGCTCCCAGTCAACCTTGCCACGGTAGGGCAGGAAATCCAGGATCGGGTAGCGGGTCACCGGGCGCTGGTCCATCTGCAGGTAGGCGATGCGGCCCGAGTCGGGCGACCACCAGTAGCCGGTGCGGATGGACAGCTCCTCGGGATAGACCCAGTCCAGCGTGCCGTTCATCCATTCTTCCCGGCCGTCGCGGGTAAGTGCCGTTTCTTTTCCGCTGGCCAGATTGACCACGTAGAGGTTGTAGGCGCGGACGAAACTCACCCAGTTGCCGTCAGGCGAGAACTTCGGGTCCTCGGCCGGCTCCTTAGCGCTGGTCAATGGCTTGACCTCCCCGTTGGCCAGCTTCAGCAGGTAGAGCTGCCCCTGGGCGGCCAGCAGCAGTTCATTGCCGCGCGGCGACCACTGGTAGGTCCGGCCCGGCTGCCGGCCGATGCCCGACGGCGGGCTTGCCAGCTTCGGCAGCTTGGCCGAATCGAACAGCAGGCGGCGAGCGCCGGTAGCCACCTCGTAGGCCCACACCTCGGCCTTCCCCTTGTCGCGCTGCACGTAGGTGAGCAGCTTGCCGTCCGGGCTCCACTCCAGGTTGGAGGGCAGCCGGCCGCCCAGGCCGGGCTCGCCGTAAATGCGCTCGACCGTCAGCGCCTTGCGCTCGGCCTGCGCCAAGGCCAGCCACCCGGTCAGGCAGACGATCAGAGGCAGGAGCGCCAATCGTGGCTGGTGCATGGGAGTCCAAGTGTAAACCAGAACGCAACCAACGTAGGGGCCAGCCCGCTCTAGGCTGGAAGTGGGCGGCTGGCGCGCACCAGAGATCCGGCGCGGGCGAACTTCACCTGGTTCGCTATAGCGCGCTTTACAGTTCGATCACCAGCTTGCCGACGCCGTCGCCGTACTGCTCGAGCATGGCGAAGGCCGGCCCGATCTCCTCGAGCGGGCGCAGGTGGGTGATCATAGGCGTGAAGCGCTGCGGCTGGTCGCGGAGCAGGTCCAGAGCCCACCGCGACTCGCCGCTGGAGCGGCGCACGTTGAACAGGGCCAGCTCCTTGCGCCGCATGGCGTGGAACTCCAGCCCGACGAGCGTCTCTGAGGGAATGCCGGTGATGGCGACGCGGCCGGCATGGCGCGTGGCGCGCAGGCACTGGTTGATGGAATCGCCCTTGGTGACGCAGTCCAAGGCCAGGTCCACACCCCGCTGGCCGGTGTCATCCAGGATTTTCCGGACGGGTTCCACTGCGGCCGGATCCAGTGCGGCGTCGGCGCCCAGGCCCAAGGCGAGTTGCCGGCGGTGCTCCAGCGGCTCGATGGCCCAAACGCGCGCCGCCCCCAACAGCTTCAGCGCCGCGATGGTCAGCAGACCCATGGGGCCGGCGCCGAAGACCGCCGCCGTCTCCCCCGCCTGGAGTCTCGCCAACTGTAGGGAGTGCAGCACCACCGCCAAGGGCTCGAACAGCGTCCCCTCCGCCAGGCCGAGGTTCTTGGGAAGCGGCAGCAGATTCGAGGCCGGCAGGTTGACCCGCTCGCGGAAGAAGCCGGGCTCGCCCGGCTGGCTCAGGAAGCGCAGGTGGGCGCAGACGTTGTGGTGGCCGGTCTGGCAGAACTCGCAGTGATAGCAGTAGATGGCCGGCTCCAGTGCCACCCGCTGGCCCGGCGCCCAGTCGCTGACCCCCGGCCCCGCCTGCACCAGGACGCCGGTGGGCTCGTGGCCGAGCACCATTGGAAACTGGTTGGGCAGGTCGCCGACGCTGCCCTCGGCGTAGGCGTGCAGGTCCGAGCCGCAGACTCCGACGGCCGCCACCCGCACCTGCACCTGTCCGGGACCGGGCGCCTCAATCGCTCCCTCCACCAGCCGGAACCGCCTGGTCTCAATCAGTTCTGCAAGCCGCACGCGTCCGCTCTCCTGCCTGCTCGGCCTCCCTGCTATCTTGCCACAGACTGCCGTGCCGTTGCGCGGCGCGCGCCAGGCCGGCCCCCGACCAGGCTTCAGGCCCCGAGCCGGATGGGAGGGGCCTGGACGAACCCGCCAGGACGGCTTAGACTTTTTCAACGCTTCTGCCGGGAATGACTGTGCGACGGCATCCTGTCCGTTTCCGCTGTCGCCCTTTGTGTCAAAAGAGAGGACGAAAGAGCTAACGGTGCTGAACGTCTTCAAGGAGTGGGTGGCCCCGGACATCCTGGTGGTCAGGCTGGCTGGCCGCTTGACGCTGGGCCGCAACAGCCAGGAACTGGAGTGGCACATGGAGGAGTTGCTGTCGCAGAACCAGAAAAAGGTGGTGTTCGATCTGTCCAGGCTGACCTACATAGATAGCGCTGGCATCGGGATCGTCACCGTCTGCTCCGGCAGGCTGAAGGAGTCGGGTGGCCAGTTGCGGGTAGCCTGCGCCAAGGGGGCGGTTCAGCAACTGTTGAAGCTTACCGGGGCGGACCGGGTGCTGCTCCTGCACGCCACCCTGCAGTCGGCCCTGGAAGCGTTTCAATCCGCCAGCCAGCCGGGCGCCCAACCCCCCGCCACCCCCACC
>CAYVGN010000067.1:6100-10316 GCA_964451215.1 uncultured Acidobacteriota bacterium | reverse complement strand
GCCCCTTACTCAACCCTGCCCGTTCCAGTTGCTCCCAGCAGTCTTCCACCTGCCCGATATCTGCCATATCGGCCATGGAGCAGCCAGCGCTCAGGTCCGGCAGGATCACCTGCTGCCCTTCCCGACGCAGCACATCGGCGCTCTCCGCCATGAAATGAACACCGCAGAAGACGATGTGCTTCGCCTCCTCGCGGCTCGCCGCCAACTGGCAGAGCTTGAAGCTGTCGCCGCGGTAATCGGCGAACTTTACGACCTCGTCTCGCTGGTAGTGGTGCCCGAGGATCACCGTTTCGCGGCCCAGTGCCCGCTTGACGGCCGCCAGGCGCTCGTCGCACGATGTGTCGGGCATCACCAGGTAGTTGTCAAGCGAACAAGCTGTCACTGTGCCCATACAGCCACCAGGTTTTCAGGGCCTAACAGCCAATTATACCGCCGCCTTCTGCCTGCCGCTTCCCGCCTTCCGGCGCTCATCCCCCAATGAACACCATGGTGCGCGCTGGCTTGACAAAGTCCGGATCGCTGATGTGGTGCCGCTCCTCCTTGAGCAGCGTGACTCGCCGGATGAAATCGGCGATCTGCTCGTCGGAGGCTCCCGCGCGCAGCAGGGGCTTGATGTCGTGGTCCCAGAGCGAAAACAGGCAGGTGCGGATTCTCCCGTCCGCGGTGAGGCGGATTCGGCTGCAAGAGCCGCAGAAGGGCATGGAGACGGCGGCGACCACGCCGATTTCACCAGCGCCGTCGGCGAACAGGTACTTGTCCGCCGTCGAATGCTTCGTCTCCCTTCCGGCTGGCGTCAATGGGTACACGGCGCTGATCTTCTCGATGACCTCCCGCGCGGTCACCACCAGGTCGCGGGTCCAGTTGCGGTCGGCGTCCAGGGGCATGAACTCAATGAAGCGGACGACCACGCGGCGCTCGCGGGCAAAGGTGGCGAAGTCCACCACCTCGTCGTCGTTCAGCCCGCGTACCAGCACGACGTTGACCTTCACCGGGTGCAGGCCTGCTTCCTGGGCCGCCTCGATGCCGCGCAGCACGTGGTGGTAGGCGTCGGTGCGTGTGATCCGGACCAACTTCTCCCGGTTCACCGAATCCATGCTAATGTTGAGGCGGGTCAGGCCCGCTTCGGCCAGGGCCTTGGCTTTGTCGGCCAGCAGCCAGCCGTTGGTAGTCAGAGCGCGGTCCCGCAGCCCCGCTATAGCGGAAAGCCGGGCGATGAACCCCTCGATGCCCCGGCGCAGCAACGGCTCGCCGCCGGTGACCCGCACCTTGCTGATGCCCAGGCTGGCGAAGATCCGCACCAGTCGGCAGAAGTCGTCCAGCGTGACCGGCTCGCCGTTCGAATAGACCACCGGGTCGGCGCTCATGCAGTAGAAGCACCGGTAATTGCAGCGGTCCGTGACGGCGATGCGCAGGTCGTGGATGTGCCGGCCGTAGTTGTCGCGCAGCATAAAGCAACAAGCCCGTAACCCGTGTCTGGCGGGCTACGGGCTCATTGCTTGAGACCGCGGTTCTCCTTTCCAAACACGGGAGGTGCCGCCATTTCTGGCGGCGCCCTATCGGCTCCCGGCCATGGCCCCTACCGGCTTTAGGCGCTGGGAGCTCGGAGAAACTCGCCGAACGCCCTCCTTCGCTTGCTCGGAACTGGCTCGCTACGCCACCCCAATCACCTGGACGGACATACCCCGCTCGCGGGGCCCGTCCAGCTCCGCCAGGATTATGCTCTGGAACGTGCCCAGCACCGGCGCTGCCTTCTGCACCTGCAGGGAGAGCGAGTGGCCCAGCAGCAGCGCCCGCAGGTGGGAATCGGCGTTCTGCCGGTCGCAGTCAGACCAAGCCGGGTCGTTGTGGTGCCAGTAGTCGTCGCGCCGGACGAACTGCTCCAGCGCCCGGCGGATGTCATGCAACAGCGCGTCCTGCCACTCGTTGATGAACAGCGAAACCGTGGTGTGGAGCGCGCTGAGGTTGACGAACCCTGCGCGGATGCCGCTCCGCTGGACCAGTTCCTTGACCCGGTTCGTGATATTCAGCAGCTCCAGTCTCTGAGCGGTCTTGAAGAAGATGGTTTCCTGGTAGACACGCAGGGGGCCGGAAAGCGCTTCCGCGCTTTCGCACTCGGGCTCTTGCTGGACCCCGGCGCCGCAAACGCTCATGATCAGAGTCTCCTTCTGTTTCCCAAGTAGGGCCGGATCAGATGGAAGACGAGCGGCCTTAACGCCGCCTTGGGCGCGGCAGCCTTTCCACCCGGCGAAGTCCCAGGCCAACCGCGAAGCCCCAGATTATACCAGAGAAGCAGCTTTACGCAATAAAGTATCGGCAGTCAATCTTACGAATTTGTCTCGAGAGGGATGCGGCCAAAGTACGCTTGTTCGCACGAGGGTGTGCGAACACCCACAGTATCTTGCTGAAAGGCCGACAGCTAAGGTGAGAAAGGTAGCGCTCGCGTTGGCACGGAAAGGCCGAGTTTGAGCCCATGCGGATTCCGACTGCATCCGAACAGGATACGCAGTGCCGAATGCGGAGTGAAGACGTGGCAACACCAGAGGTGAGGCAGCTACGCGGCAAACATTTCTGCCAGCAGAGCGAGTGCCTTTTGGGCGGGGGCTGTGGCGATTCTCCCACGGCGCTTGACCAGGCGGCTCCTGTCCACGTCTTCGGCGGCACGCTGCGCTCACCCACCCACTCCGAACACTTCCCCCAAGGCTAGGCCGGGTAGGGAGACGCGCTCAAGGTCTTCGCGCACCCTCCCGGTTTCGTTGCCGAAGCTGATGCGCACATGGGGAGCGCAGTCGCCGACCGGCGACCTGAGCGGCGAGCGGCTTTGACTGGCGACCCTGCGGAGCAGCGTGATGCTGGGGTCCTACCCGCGCCGGTCGAGCTGCACCAGTTGCTCTTCGGTGCTGGGAACGCCGCAGCCGCCGCAGGCGACGGTGCCGCTAGCAGCTTGGTGTTGCGCCGCGGCACCGGGCGCAAGGTCCGGCGCAGCAAATTGCACCGAGTACTTCCTTTCGATCTTCTCGCGGAAGACCGGGCCGGAGTTGTAAGCGCAGAAGGGGTAGATCAGGCCGTTGGGGGCGGCGTAGTGGATGATGCAGCGCTTCACCCGCTCGATGTCGTAGTTGTAGGAGTCCATGAAGTGCATGCCGGCCACCATCAGCGTGTGGTAGCTGTAAGTGCCGTCCATGCCCTGGCGGCCGTAACGCTTGTCGCTCATGCCCTGGAGCGTCTGGACGAACTTGTTGAACGTCAGGCCCGGCGGCGCGTACTCCTCCCGGAAGTGCTTCCTGAGCATGTTCCAGGCCTTCATCTTGGTCCAGAACTTGAATGACGACTTGCCCACCGTCCGCGACAGCATGTCAATCTCGCGCAGCATGGAGCCCAGGTTGACGAAGCGGGTGATGGGGACCGCGATCTTCGTCCGGGCATCCACGAACAGGTAGGTGCCCATGGAGCAGTGCGGGTGGGAGGTGAGGTGCGTGGTCAGGTCGCCGCGCAGCGCGCTGATGAACTTGGAGAAGGGCGTGGTGCAGGAGAGCGGGAACCAGTCGTCATAGGGATCCGTGAGCCCGGTCTGCTCCGAGACCGCCCAGGCCACGTCCGCCTGGGTGAAGCGTTTCGCCTCCCGTTCCCTCAGCGAGATGCGCCCCGTGAAAGTTACCGGCTGGAAGCTGATGGCGCTCACCACGTCAATGTTCTCGACGGCCAGGCCGACGATGTCGCCGATCTGGTGGTCGTTCAGCCCCTTCACGATGGTCGGGACGAAGCAGATCTTCATGCCCGCCTTGCGCACGTTTTCGATGCAGCGCAGCTTCCGTTCCCACAATGACTCGCCGCGGGTGCGCAGGTAGATGTCGTCGCAGACGCCGTCGAACTGCAGGTAAAGGGTGTGCAGGCCGGCCTCTCTGGACTTCACCGCGAATTCCAGGTCCTCGAACAGCAGGCCGTTGGTAGCCGCCTGGATGTGGCTGAATCCCAAGTCCCGCGCCAGACTCAGGATGTCGAACCACTGCGGGTGGATGGTGGGCTCGCCGCCTGAGAACTGCACGATGCGGCAGGCCACCGGGCGCTCGTCGCGCAAGGCCTGCAACATCCGCCGCACCTGCTCCAAGCTCGGCTCGTACAGGTAGCCGGCGGCGTTGGCGTTGGCAAAGCAGACCGGGCAGGTCAGGTTGCAGCGGTTGGTCAGGTCCACGTTGGCCAGCGCCGTGTAGCTCATGTG
>CAYVGN010000067.1:2696-6090 GCA_964451215.1 uncultured Acidobacteriota bacterium | reverse complement strand
ATCCACCGTGCCTATCCCGGAGTGGCTCAGGTGCATCGAGCACAGCCCGCACTGGTCCGGGCAGCGGGTAGCGTTGGGGATAGCCGGGTTCGAGACGCCGGCACCGTCGCCGAATGTCCACTCCTCCATCTTCAGGTAGAGCTTCACGTCGGAGTAGACCAGGTCTTTCGAGTAGCCGTGCTGCGGGCAGGTCTTCTCCATCCAGACCTTGCCGTCCTCCTCGAACAGGACCGCGTCAATCACCCGTGTGCACTCCGGGCAAAGCGACTGGGTGATCTTAGGCAGACCCCGGTGAATCGGTTCGATGCGTGCTCCGGAGAAGGTCTGCTCCGGCTGGATGATCCTGAACTCCTTTGCGGCCGGTCGGGCCAGTGTCTGCGTGCTCACGAGTGCCTCCCTGAGGTCGCCCGCAGGGGCCAGATGGACCACCCCATTCCCGTTGCCCTTCCCATCAAGCCCCTTCGCTGCGCCGAAGCTGTTCTTCCCTTCGGCTTCGCCAGTCATGCTAGCGGTTCAAGCCGGGGCACCCGAACTGGTTTGCGTTAAAGCGAGGTTTTTCAGCGTCGTATGACGATTTTGGGCGGGTGAAACGGGTCCTTTTTTCCGGCCCCCAGAGCCCCGAAATCGGCACAGAGGCGCACCTCTACGCTCTCTGTGTCTCCGCCGTGATCTAAACTGGGGAGTGGTCCAACTGGAGACTATCCGCCAACTGGCGCGCCAGCGGGGGCTGTACCTGGCGGGGGTGGCCCGCACATCGGATCTGGCCGCTGCGCCCGACCTGCCCTTCTACAACGCCTGGATCGAGCAGGGTTACCACGGTGGCCTGGCGTATCTGGCCGGCGAGCGTGCTTTCATGCGCGCCGACCTCGAGCGGCTCCTGCCCGGTGCCCGCTCGGTCATTTGCCTGGCGCTCAACTACAACACCCCGCCACCCTATTCCACCAACCTGCCTGACACCACTCGCGCCTGGATCTCGCGCTACGCCTGGGGCGACGACTACCACGAAGTACTGCGCCAGAAACTGGGGCGCTTCCTGGCCGCCCTGCGCCGCTGTCTCGGGATCCCTTTTGAGGCGCGGATTGCGGTGGACACCAGCCCGATACTGGAGCGCGCTCTGGCGCGCCTGGCCGGCATCGGCTGGGTCGGAAAGAACACCTGCCTGATCAACCAGAAACTGGGCTCCTGGCTTTTCCTCGGTGAAGTCCTGACCACGCTGGAGCTGGAACTGGACCGGCCCGCGCCCGACCGCTGCGGAACGTGCGCCCGCTGCATCGAGGCCTGTCCCACCGGCGCTCTCCTCCAGCCCCGCGCGCTCGACTCCTGCCGCTGCATCTCCTTCTGGACCATCGAGGCCCGGGGGCCGATCCCCGAAGCGATGCGCCCGGGCATGGGCCGGCACGTGTTCGGCTGCGACATCTGCCAGGACGTCTGCCCCTGGAACCGCAAGGCACCAGCGGATGCCCCGGAGGAGTTTCGCCCGCGTCCCGGCCTGTTCAACCCTACGCTTGAGCAACTGGCGCGGATCACTGAAGACCAGTTCCGTGAGATGTTCCGCCACAGCCCCATCCGCCGCATCAGGTACCGTGCCTTCATGCGCAACGTCTGCACGGCCATGGGCAACTCCGGCGGCCCGAAATTCGTCCCCGAACTTGAGCGATTAGCCTCGCATCCGGACCCGTTGATCCGTGAGCACGCCCAGTGGGCGCTCAAGCAGCTAAGAGTGAAGGACTAAGAAGGAGAGACGAAGCATCGGCCGTTGCACATTTGACTTCCTAACCTAACTTCTAACTTTCAACTTATGCGGGCGCTCTACTTCAAGGAAGGAAGAGTTGAAGTCGTTGAAACGCCGGCGCCTCGCGCGCCGGCAGGCTGGGCGCAGGTAAGGGTGCTGGCGTCGGGCATCTGCAATACCGACCTGGAACTATGGCGCGGCTACTACGAGTTCCGCGGCATTCCCGGCCACGAGTTTGTCGGCGTCGTAACCTCGCCAGGACCGTTCGAAGGTCGGCGCGTCGTGGGCGAGATCAACATTGCCTGCGGGCGCTGCACCTGGTGCGCCGCCGGCCTGGGACGCCACTGCCCACGCCGCAAGGTGCTCGGCATCGTGCGGCACCCGGGCGCTCACGCCGAGTTCCTAACCCTGCCGCTGGCCAACCTTCATGCCGTCCCCGACCACGTGACCGACGAGCAGGCAGTCTTTATCGAGCCGCTGGCTGCGGCTTGCGAAATCCTCGAGCAGTTAGGCGACGTCAAAGGTCGCCGGACGGCAGTGCTGGGCGACGGCAAGCTCGGCCTGCTGGTGGGTCAAGTCTTAGAGCACGCCGGCGCCGGCGTTGTAGTGCTCGGCAAGCACCGGGAAAAGATGGCGCTGGCGCGGCGCCTGGGCCTTGCCGCGCGGCCTTCGCAGCCTGCTTCGAGTCACAGCTTCGACCTGCTGGTGGAAGCCAGCGGCTCCCGCGCTGGCCTGCCCCGCGCGCTGGAACTGGTGCGGCCCCGCGGCACCATCGTGATGAAATCTACCTTCCACGGCAACGCCAGCTTTGATGCTGCGCCGCTGGTGGTGAACGAAGTCACCGTTGTTGGCTCACGTTGTGGCCGCTTCCCGCCCGCGCTGGACCTGCTGGCGCGCAACGCGGTCCAGGTTGAGCCGCTGATCTCCGCGCAATTCCCGCTGGACCGCGCGCCGGCCGCATTGCGCCACGCCTCCCGCCCCGGCATCCTCAAAGTCCTGCTGCGTCCGTAATCTTCACCACAAAGACACCAAGCTCACCAGGCGTTTCCTTTGTGAACTTGGTGGCCTCGGTGCCTTTGCGGTTTCAGGTGCGCTTACAGGCCGGCGCGCTTGTCCGGTTTCTGCGGCTGGCCGACCGTCCGCGTCCACGCCTTCTTCGGGTACTTGGGCCTGGGCGGCGGCGGCTCGTAGGTCTTCAACCCCTGCTTGGCCAGCTCAATCGCCTTCTCCAATTGCGGGTCGCGGCCCTGCACCTCCAGGTCGGGGCGCTGCTCGACGACGTAGTCAGGGTCCACGCCGTGGTTCTCCACGATCCACTCTCCGCCGTTGTCCGTGGACCAGAAGGCGATTTCCGGCGCCGTCACCGTGCCGCCATCCATCAGCGGGATCCGACGGGAGATACCGATCAGGCCGCCCCAGGTCCGCGTGCCCACCACCGGTCCGATCTTCTGGCGCTTGAAGAACCAGGGGAAGGCGTCGCCGCCGGAACCGGCCAGCTCGTTCACGATCATCACCTTCGGCCCGTAGATTGCCACCGGAGGCCAGGGCTGGTCCTTGCCCTCCCGCGGTGCGATCAAGCTCAGCAGCCGGCGGCCCAGCTTCTCGGTGTAGAAGTCCGGGATCATGCCGCCGTGGTTGTACCGCTCGTCAATGATCATGCCC
>CAYVGN010000067.1:264-2686 GCA_964451215.1 uncultured Acidobacteriota bacterium | reverse complement strand
TGTCGAACATTTGCAGGCCCCCGATGCTGGTGTCCGGGACGTGCATGTAACCGATGCGGCCGCCCGTCGCTTCCTCCACCTTGCGTCGGTTCGTCTCCACCCAGTTCAGGTAGCGCAGGTTGGCCTCGCTCGAAACCGGTCTCACCGGGATTTCCCAGGCGCCTTGCTCGCTGGGCTTGTCATTGATCTTCAGCGTGATGACCTTGCCGGCCAGGTTCTGGAAAGCGGCATAGGGCTCGGTGTCGGTGCGCACCAGCGTGCCGCTGACCGCGATCAGGTAGTTGCCCTCTTTCACCTTCAGGCCGGGCTCGGTGAGCGGGGAACGCCAGTTCTCATCCCAGTTCTCGCCCGGGTAGATCTTCTTGAGGCGATAGAAGCCGCCCTCGGGCTCCAGGTCCGCGCCCAGCATGCCCACGCCCACGCGTTTGCGGTCCGGGACGTCGCCGCCGCTCACGTAAGTGTGCGAGGTGCTCAACTCGGCGATCATGTCGCCGATGATGTAGTTCAGGTCACTGCGGTGGGCCACCCAGGGCAACAGCGCTTCGTAGCGCTTCCCGATCGCGGCCCAGTCCAGCCCACCCATCTCCGGGTCCCAGTAAAAGTCGCGCTGGATGCGCCAGGCCTCGCGGAAGATCTCCTTCCATTCCTCGCGCGGATCCACGCGCGTCTGCAGCCCGGCGGTATTCAGCCTGCCGTCGCCAACTTTCTTGCCCGGCTGAGCCTCGACGATGCCCCAGGTCTCACCCGCCCGGTAGATCAGCTTGTTGCCCTCCTTGTCCAGGTCGTAGCTGTTGATGCCTTCCAGCAGCCGCTTGTCCTCGCGCTTCTTCGTGTCATACAGGTGCAGGACGTTGCGGGGTTGCGGCGGCTGTCCCTCGGGGGTGGGCATGCCCGCCTGGGCCGCCTCGATCGGCGCCGAAAGGAAGAAGAGCTTGTCCTTGCGGGCCATCAGGCGGAAGTAGATGCCGGCCGGCAACGGGACCGGGGCGACGCGCCGCGCGATCCCCTCTAGGTCAACCTGGAGGGGCTTCACTTCCGCCTTCTTCTCCTCGGGCTTTTTCTCGGCACTGTCCCTGGCGCCGCCTTCCGGCTTCGTCTCGCTTTTCTGCGCGTCGGCCTTCTTCTCCTCGGCTTCCTTCTCTTCGTCGCTTTGAGGCGGGAACGGGCACGGCTCATCGGCCTTCAGGGTGATGGTGAAGATGCCGGTGGTGTTGAAATAGGCGAAGTGGAAGTCCATGCGGTCGCTGGTCGGGTAGAAGAAGCGGTTGGAAAGGAAGTAGAGGTATTTTCCGTTTGGCTCGAACACCGGGTTATAGTCGTTGTAGAAGCCGGTGCTCAGGGGAAAGACTTTTTTCTGCTCGAGCGAGTAGAGGTACAGCGCGGACGCCCGGCTGGGACGCACCTTGGAGTAGGCGATCCAGCGGCTGTCCGGCGACCAGTCCAGATCGTAGCCCTGGCGATAGTCGGCCCGGTCGGCCTGGACCGGCTGCTTCTTCTCGATGTCCACGTACCAGAGGCGCAGCTTCTTGTCCCAGTAAGCGATCTTCTTGCTGTCGGGCGACCACACCAGCCCATAGCGGTAACAGTCCCCGTCGCTGGTCACCCGCACCTCGTCGCCACCTTTCTGCGGTCTCAGGTAGATCTCGAACTCTCCGGTGCGGTCGGAGAGATAGGCAACCCACTTTCCGTCAGGCGACCAGGCCGGGTCCTGCTCGTGCACGCCCGGGGTGTCGGTCAGGTTACGGACGCTTCCGTGTTCGGCTGGGACCGTGGAGATGTCGCCGTGCGCTTCGAACACTGCCCGGGCGGCCGACGGGGAGAGGCCGAAGGAGCGGACCTGGCCGGCCACGTTGCGGAACTCGGCGCGCGCCGTAGTCGCGTCGCTGGCCACCGAGACGGGAATGTTTCGCGTCCTGCCGCTGTCCAGGTCGTAGGAGTAAAGAAGGCCGCCGTTTTCGTAGACGATGGCGTCCGGACCCAGGCTCGGCCACTTGACGTCGAACTCCTTGTAGTCGGTCAGCTTGCGCTCGCGCCGGGTCTTCAGGTCATGGCGGTAGAGGTTCATGACCCCGTCGCGGTCGGAGATGAAGTAGATCGAGTCGCTGTGCCACATGGGGAACATGTCCATGGCACCGGAGCGCAGCAGTTCCTCGTAACTGTTGCGCTTCAGGTCGTAGATGCCGATGTAGTTCAGCCAGCCGCCGCGGTAGCGCTTCCAGGTGCGGAACTCCTGGGAGGTGGCGTTGTAGGCGATGCGCTGGCCGTCAGGCGAGAAGCTGCTGAGGCTGGCGCGAGGCACCGGCAACATCTCCGGCACCCCGCCCTCCGGCGGCACCAGGAACAACCGCGTGTAGTCGGGCGGGGCGCTGTTGCGAGTGGAGCGGAACAATACCTTTTTGCCGTCGCGCGACCAGCCCAGCAC
>CAYVGN010000067.1:0-254 GCA_964451215.1 uncultured Acidobacteriota bacterium | reverse complement strand
GCCCGGGTGGTAGGTGAGCCGGCGCGGTTCACCGCCCTCGCAGGGAATCACAAAGACGTCCAGGTTCCCGTCGTACTCGCCGCTGAAGGCAATCCACTTGCCGTCGGGTGAAAACTTCGGGAAGACCTCATCGCCGGGGTGCGCGGTCAGCCGGCGCGCCGGCCCCCCGTTGCGGGGCGCGATCCACAAGTCGGCTGCGTAGGCGAACACCACTTGCTCCTTGGAGATATCGGGAAAGCGCATCAGGCGCGTCT
>CAYVGN010000066.1:4586-10330 GCA_964451215.1 uncultured Acidobacteriota bacterium | reverse complement strand
GTTCCCGCGGCAACGATGCTGATGAGTTCTTCTCCCGCAAGGACGAAACAGGCGAGCCCCCTTTCCGGCGGTGCGAAGCGCGACTGTCAGGGACCGGCCGGAATGAAACGGCTGCGTGCGCTCGCTTACCATCGCACCTCCGTCTTAATCCGTGGAGTCGGTGGCTTCTCCCCTTTGCGTCACCTGCTTCAGCTTCTCAACCTCGTCTTTCAGTTCGCGCAGTGTGTGAAGCATATCCGGCAGGCGGTTGTAGGCGGCTACGCAGCGCAGCCACTGCTTGTTGTCCATGGCGGGTGAGCCGGAAAGCATCTTCCCCGGCTCCACGTCGCGGTGGACGGCCGACTGGGCGGTGAGCACGGCGCTGTCGCCCACCTTCAGGTGGCCCGCCGAGGCGGCCTGCCCGGCAAACAGCACGTTGCGTCCCAGTTCCGTGCTGCCCGCCAGGCCCACCTGGGCGCACAGCAACGCGTTTTCCCCGACGGTACAAGCGTGGCCCACCTGCACCAGGTTGTCGAGCTTGGCACCCTTCTTGATCCGTGTCTCTCCCACCGTAGCCCGGTCAATGCAACTGTGCGCCTGCACCTCCACATCGTCCTCGATCACGACGATGCCCGATTGGACGATCTTCGAGTGGCTGCCGTCCTCGCGGCGGGCGAAGCCGTAGCCGTCGGTGCCGACCACCGCCCCGTTCTGCAGGATCACGCGGTTGCCGATCCGGCAATATTCGCGCACCACAGCATGACTGTGGGCATAGAAATCGTCGCCGATGCGCGCGCCCCGGTAGACCACCACGTGAGGGTGGAGAACAACGTTGTCGCCAATCTCGACATCACGGTCAATGAAGACAAAGGGCCCGATGCTCGGGTTCTTCCCGACACGGACGCCGGCAGAGATCACTGCCAGCGGGTGGATGCCCACTGCGGGACGCGGCGGCTGGTAGAACAGTTCCAATGCCCGGGCAAAACTGAGGTAGGGGTGGGGCGAGCGCAAGGCGGCCACGCCGGGGACAACCGGGCCGGCGTCCGCGGAAAGGATCACCGCCGCTGCCCGCGTGTACTTCAGCTTGGGCGCGTACCGGGGGTTGGCCAGAAACGTCAGCTCCGTCTCTCTGGCCTGCTCCAGGCCCGCCACCCCGCTGATCTCCAACTCACCGTCTCCTTCCAGCGTGCAATCCAGGCGTGCGGCAATTTCAGCAAGCTTCATAAGACCAAGAATGCACCAAAGAAATGCGGAACGCACAGAGAAAACTCTTCGCTCTCCCTGTTCGCGTGGCGGGTGGAAGAGGGGCAGCTATTGGGAGAACAAACTGATCTGCCGTTCGGGCGGGGGTGCGGCCCGCTTGCGCTGCCGGAGAGGATTGCCGATTACCCCGAGCACCGTCAGTTCCAGCAGCGACGACTTGGGCACGTAGATCCGCTGGTTGTTAGCGAATGGATCCGGGGGCACGACGGTAAAACCTTTCTCCGTCAACAGCAGAAGATTGTTGGGCAAGATGCCGTCGAGAACTTCGTTGTCCTTAAACTTCATACGCAGCCACAAGCCGTCCAGCTTGGGGCGCGACGTGAACACCTTGCGCTCCAAGTGATTCCGGTCCCCTTCGAAGTCGCGGACAAAGTAAACGCTCTTCACGTCCCTGTAAGGCAGGAAAACCACCTGGCCGGTGAGCGTCAGCAGCTCGACGCCGTCCGGCTTCAGGTAGGTTTGCGGGTTCACGTACCCCCGCAAAGTCTCCTTGTCCATCTTGCGGACGATGACACGCTTGTGCGTGGATGGCTTAGGCTCGGGCATGCGGCCCTATCGGTCGCGGCCAGGACCACAGGAAGCAGGGGCGGTGGCCCTGCGCTCACGCGTTTTTTGCCGCCAGGCGCGAGCGTATGCTAATATACGTTTCTTGTGATGTCAAGCTGGAATAGCTGTAAGTCTTTCATTTCTGAGAGGTTGTAGCTGCCCGCTCAGCACTCGAAGGAGATTATCCGCTCGGCTGGAGTCATCAGCACCCTGACGCTGATCAGCCGGCTGCTGGGTTACGTCCGCGACCAGCGCATCGCTTACATCCTGGGCACCTCGGTGGTCGGCGATTCCTTCATCCTCGCTTATCGCATCCCAAATCTGCTGAGGCGGTTAGCGGCCGAAGGTTCCATGACCGCCTCCTTCATTCCCGTTTTTGCCCATTACCTCACCGACAGGGAACGCCAGGACTGGAAGGAGTTCGCCAACCGCATGTTCTGGACTCTGTCGTTGGTGCTGGCGGTCGTCTCCGTCCTGGGTGTGGTTTTCTCTCCCCTGCTGATTTGGGCCTTCACGCTCGGCAGCACCAAGGTGGACGCGGAGCTGGCCACCCTGCTGAACCGCATCATGTGGCCCTACCTGTTCTTCATCGGGCCGGCGGCCTTGCTGATGGCCATCCTCAACAGCTTTCGCTCGTTCGCCGTACCTGCCCTGGCCCCGGTTCTGCTGAACGTGAGCGTGATCGCTTTCTCGCTGTTCGCCCTCCGCTTCCGACAGCCTTCCGTAGCCCTGGCCGCCGGCGTCCTGGTGGGCGGGATGTTGCAGTTGGCGATCCAGATCCCGCAGGCCTGGAAACAGGGGATGAACTTCCGGTTGGGGATTTCGTTCAGCCACCCAGGCATCCGCAAGGTGTGGCGGCTCATGGTGCCTGGGTTCGTAGGTATCGGCGTGGCCCAGATCAACTTTGCGGTCGATACCCTCTTTGCCACCCACTGCAAGCCCAACGGCAGTCTGATGTCGCTGCAAATCGCCGACCGGGTGATGGAACTGGTGCTGGGCGGCTACGCCATCGCCATTGCCACCGCCATCCTTCCGATGATGTCGCAGCAGGTAGCAGAAAGGAACATGGCCGAGCTGAAGCACACAATCTCCTTTTCCCTGCGGCTGGTTTCCTTTATAACAATTCCGGCGATGGTTGGCTTGGTGGTTCTTCGGGAGCCGATCATCCAGGTCCTGTTCCAGCATGGGCGTTTTAACCAAGAGTCCACGCGGATCACCGCCTGGGCCCTGCTGTTCTTCTCGCTGGGCCTGCCCTGGTTCGCGGTTACCAAGATTATCGTGCCGGCCTTCTATTCCACGCACGACACGCGCACCCCGGTGAAGGTCGCTCTTGTGGTGATGTTCGCCAACGTCCTTTTCAACCTGCTCCTGCTGGAGCCGTTGCAGAATGGCGGGCCGGCTGCCTCCACTTCCCTGGCGGGCATGCTCAACTTCTCGATCCTGTACTGGGTTTTCCGTCGGCGGCACGGCCATCTCGGGACGCGCGCGTTCCTGGCTTCGCTGGCGAAGGTGTCGGCCGCGGCGGCGTTGATGGGGCTGGCCTGCTGGTTCATGCTGCAGATCTCCGGCTTCCCGGATGCTTCCAGCAGCGTCCAGCGCTCGCTGGCCCTGCAGGTAACGGTGTTGCTTTCCATGCTGGCGGTGGCGACCGGCCTGTACTTCGCGCTCGCCTGGCTCTTTCACTGCGAGGAACTGAGCGACATGTATGGCATAGCGCGGCGCAGGAGGCCGGTCGAAGCCATATCGGGCGACTGAGGGGCCCCGGCACCGGCAGCTTGCAGTCTTGGCAAGATCCCCGCTTCCGGGGGGCGAAATGAGCGATGCGCGGCGCTTGATCGCCGAATTCCTCAACTACATCCGGGTCGAGAAGCGGCTCGGCGCAAACACCGCGGCCGCCTACGGGCACGACCTGCGCTGCTACGCCGGCTTTCTGGAGAAGGGCGAGCGCAGCCTGGAAACGGCGACGCGGGCCGACGTGCAGCGCTACCTGTCGGCACTGTATGAAGTGGGGCTGGACGGGCGCAGCATCGCGCGCCACCTGGTGACGTTGCGCGGCTTTTACCGGCAGTTGCTCCGCGACGGCCGGATCCCGGCTGACCCGACGCTGAACCTGGAGTCGCCGCGCGCCTGGAAGACGCTTCCCCGGTACCTTTCCCTGGAAGAGGTGGACCGGCTCTTGCGGGCGCCCGACCCCTCGACACCCCTCGGCGCCCGCGACCGAGCCATGGTGGAACTGCTGTACTCGACCGGGGTGCGCGTGTCCGAACTGGTTGCTCTGCGCGCCGGGGACCTTCACGCTGAACTCGGCTACCTGCAAGTGACCGGGAAGGGAAACAAGCAGCGGCTGGTGCCGGTGGGGAGGTCGGCGCTGGCGGCCGTGGCCGCCTACCTGCGTGGCCCGCGCCAGACCCTGTTGGGCCGGCGCGCTTCTGCGCACCTGTTCGTGAGCCGGCGCGGCGCCCGCCTGACCCGCCAGGCATTCTGGAAGAGCATTCGCGCTGCCGGGCGCCGCGCCGGCATCCGCCAGTCCCTGAACCCGCACCTGCTGCGCCACAGCTTTGCCACGCACCTGCTGGCGCGCGGTGCGGACCTACGTTCGGTCCAACAGATGCTCGGCCATGCCGACATCTCGACGACACAGATTTATACTCACGTGATCTCCGAGCAGCTCAAGGAGGTCCACCGGCAACATCACCCCCGGGCCTGATTCTTGGTTGTGCCGCCGTCCCGGCGGCGCCGTGGCGGGCTGGCCAGAGGCCGGCGCCACCGTCCATACTTGAGGAAGGGCGCTATGCCTGACTTCCTGTTTCTTATTGAGAGCCGCCTCTCACCCGAGCAGCAGGCGGCGCTGCAACAGGTGCAGACCGCGGCCAATGAGGCGGGACTGAACTTGTTCCTGGTGGGCGGCGCCCTGCGGGATATGCTCTGCGGCCAGCCCATCCGCGACCTGGACTTTGCGGTCGAGGGGAATGCCCTCAAGCTGATCCGCCAGTTGGAGAGGGCCCCGGGCGTGATTGCGCTGGAGTTGGACGACAGGCGGCGCGCCGCCGAGGTGCTCTTCCCCGGCGACGTGTCGGTCGAAGTGGCCCAGTGCCGCACCGAACGCTACGCCAAGACCGGTGAAGAACCAGAGATGCTCCCCGGCGACATCCACGATGACCTGCGCCGCCGCGATTTCTCGATGAACGCCATCGGCCTCTCCCTGAACCCCGCCTCCCGCGGTCTGGTGCTGGACCCCACCAACGGGATCGGAGACATCGAACGGAGGGAAATCCGCACCATTCACAACTACGCGTTCGTGGATGACCCCGTGCGCATCATGCGTCTGGTGCGCTTCCGCGCCCGACTGCACTTCGCCCTGGATCCCAAGACCGAGTCCCAGTTCCGCTCGGCCAAGGAACGGGAACTGCTCCGGTACGCGCTGTCCCGGCAGTTGCTGAAGGAACTGCGCGAACTGGCCCGCGAGGTTAACCCCGGCGAGGTCCTCAAGGCGCTGGACAAGGAGGGCATGACCACTGTCTTCCACCCGAAACTCACCGGGCTCAGGCTTAACCTGCCCGCCGTGGTGAAACTGGAGAAGACGGCAAGATCGCTGGAAGAACAAGGCTTGCGACCGCGCCGCTACGGACCGTTTGTTTTCTTCCTCACCCAGAAGCTGTCCCCGGCTGACCGCGCCGTCTTCACCAAGCGCCTGCACATGAAGCGGGCCGACACGGAGCCGTGGATGAAGCTGGAGGCGGAGGGCAAGAAGCTGGTGCGGTTGCTGGGCAGTAGGGAAGCCAATACGCCCTCGAAGGCCTTCAAGGTGTTGTCCGAACACCCGGCTGAACTGATCCTCTTCGTCTTGCTGCACTTCCCGCAGAAGAAGGTCCAGGACAAGCTGAAGGCTTACTTATCCCGCCACCGCCCGCTCCGGGAGAAGCTGCCGGAGAAGGAACTGGAGGCGTTGGGCGTGC
>CAYVGN010000066.1:0-4576 GCA_964451215.1 uncultured Acidobacteriota bacterium | reverse complement strand
TGCGTCGCGACTCGCCGCGCTTCACGAAGATCTTGAACCTGTTTTTCGTCGCCCTGCTGGACGGCAAGGTCAAGTCGCGGACGGAACAGCACAAGTACCTGAAAGCCCTGGCCGCTGAAAACAAATAAAGCCGAACTGCGGAGCAGGGTTCTTGCCCAGCCTCAGGCCTTTCGCCCGCAGCGTTGGGTTGCCGACTCCGCTCATTTGCGCGGCTCCAGCATCGACTGCCCAGATCTCTTCGCGCCCAGTTCCGGTGCCGGTTCGGCCACAGCATGAGCAACGGCCCCACTGCTACTGCTTGATCCGGCCCCGGATCTTGCGAGCCAGTTTCTCGATTTCCTCAAGCTTCTTGAGGGTACTCAGCGGGAGGATGTTTTCGCCGCCCTTCTCGATCTCTTCCTCCACTTCAGCGGAGAGCGTGGCCAGCCGGGCGGTCAGCTTCTTGACCTCCTCGTGCTGGGCCTTCAACAGCTTGTTGGGCGAGACAGCCGCAGGGGGGCCGGTCGCTGGGGTGGTCTCTGGTCTTTGCCCGGCGGCCGGAACCGTGCCCAAGCGGACCAGCAAGACCAGCGCGACAATGGATTTCATGCACACATTCTACCGCACCTTGCATGCCGGGTTGGCCCGCCCTGGGCACCCGGCTACGGGCCGGGGCTGACGCCGCGCCTGGCCGGCGGGTTTCGGCTGTCTCTCGCCGCCCGGCCTGCGGCCGGTCTCGAAGCAGGATGAAGGGCCCGCCGGAAGGGGCGTACCTGACCTGGTGCCCTGGCTTCCCCTGGTACGCATTCCTACTTGCATTTCCAAAAGTCTGATATAATCGCCGCGCTTTTTGCGATTCAGTTTGGGTGCGCCCCATTGACAGTGGAGCTTCGCTTTCCTAGCGATCCCCGGCTCTTGCAGATTGTCCGCTCCGCGGTCGGGCAGCTGGCCGGCCTCTGCGGCTTCGAAGAAGAGGAGGTTCAGTTCATCATCCTGGCTGTGGACGAAGCCTGCTCCAACGTGATCCGGCACGCTTATGAAGGGCGGACGGACGGCGAGATCCGTCTGCGCTGCTCGGCCCGGGAGGACCGTATCGAGTTCCGTCTGGTGGACCGCGGCCGGGCCCCCGGCACCGCCGACCGGCTGCAGCCCCGTTCCCTGGAGGAAGTCCGGCCGGGGGGTCTCGGGACGCACCTGATCCGGTCTATCATGGACGAAGTTCGATACCGGTTCGGGGAGCGGGAGAACGAGCTGTACCTGGTTAAGTCCTTGCGTCCGCGCCGGCAGCTTCAGACTGGTGCAGTTACAGAATGAGCATTCAAATCGACGTTCAGAGGGAAAACGAAACTGCCGTCATCAACGTGGTGGGCGATATTGACCTGTATTCCTCGCCACAGGTGCGGCAAACCATCCTGGACGCGCTTAACCAGAAGACGGAGAGCCGCGTTCTGGTGAACCTCGCCGGGGTGAAGTACATCGACAGTTCCGGCGTTGCGTCGCTGGTGGAGGGCCTCCAACTGGCCCGTAAGTCGCAGGTGCGGTTTGCACTATGCGGGCTGAACAAGGCGCCGCGGCAAGTGCTGGAGCTCACCCGGCTGATCAACGTCTTTGACATCTACGACAGTGTGGCCGACGCCTTAAAGAGCTAGCGCTGTCTCCGACTCGCCTGGGTTCCCCCATCCGGGCCCTGCTGGGCAGGGCCCGCCCCGGCGCCGGCCGATAGCCCAAGGCAGAGGAACGGCCAACGAGCAGGCTGCCGGGCACAGACTCATAAGCTGTGACAGGCAGTGTTCGCAGGTTTCCCGGAACGCTCCCCGATCGGTCTGGGTGGCTATCGTCGGTCACAGGAACCACGTTTCTCAGCAGGCCGCGCACATGCTCTCTGCCATCGGAACTCATACGCTGCGCTTCCTACAATATCTCGGAGGCGTTTCCCGGCAAACCAGGGACGGCCTGTACTGGACCTTCGTGGCTCCTGTCCGCGGGAAACGGCTCCGTTGGCGAAGCGCCATTCACCAGATGGTTCTGGTCGGGGTTAATGCGCTGCCCGTGGTTTGCCTGATCGCCTTCTTCATCGGGCTGATCATGGCCTTGCAGGGCGCCTACGAGATGAGGAAGTTCGGGGCGCTGCGCTACGTGGTGGACCTAGTGGGCGTTTCCATGACCCGTGAGCTGGGCCCGTTGATGACTGCGATCATTGTGATCGGGCGTTCCGGATCGGCTTTCGCCGCCGAAGTAGGGACGATGAAGGTGAGCGAGGAGGTGGATGCCCTCATCACCATGGGCCTGAACCCCACCCACTTCCTGCTGGTCCCCAAGCTTCTGGCCATGCTGGTCATGATGCCCTGCCTGACCGTCATCGCGGACCTGATGGGGATTCTGGGGGGCGCCTGCTTCGCCTATACCTCGGACCTGGGCATGGGCCTGTTCGCCTACCTGCGCTACACTGCCGATGCCCTGGTGATGCGCGATATCATTTCCGGGCTCATTAAGAGCCTGGTGTTCGGCTTGGTCATCGTCCAGATCGGTTGCTACGAAGGGTTCACCGTGACGGGCGGGCCGGAGGGAGTGGGGCGCTCTACCACTTCTTCGGTGGTGCTCTCGATCTTCTCCGTCATCGTGGTGGACGTAATCTTTACCGCGTTCTTTTACATGCTCGGCTGAGGGGCGGGCTCCGGCTCGGCGGCCAAGGACTCTGCCCGAAAGCGGCAAGCGGTATGGAAGTCGTGGTTTCGGTAGAAGGCCTGGTTACACATTACGGACAGAGGTTGATCCTCGACCGCGTGAGCATGGAGGCGCGGCGCGGGGAGACCATGGTAATCCTGGGGGGAAGTGGGTCGGGCAAGAGCACGCTGCTGCGGCACATCGTCGGCCTGGAAAAACCGACCTCGGGCGTCATCCGCATCTTCGGGAAAGACATCGGGAAGCTGTCGGAGGAGGAGTTCAACCAGATCCGGCGCAAGATGGGCATGTCCTTTCAGGGCAGCGCGCTGTTCAACTCCATGACGGTAGGGGACAACGTTGCCCTTCCCCTGCGGGAACACACGGACCTGGAGGAGTCGACCATCCAGATCATGACCCGCATGAAGCTGGAGCAGGTGGGCCTGGCCGGCTGTGAAAGCCGCATGCCCTCGGAACTGTCCGGGGGCATGAAGAAGCGGGCGGGGGTGGCACGCGCTCTGGCCATGGACCCCGAGGTCCTGCTGTTCGACGAGCCCTCGGCCGGCCTGGATCCGGTCATCGCCGCGGGCATCGACGAACTGATCGTGAAACTGAAGGCGGCCTTCGGGATGACCATTATCGTCGTCACCCACGAACTGGCCAGCGCCTTCCTGATCGCCGACCACATCACGGTCCTGGACAAGGGACGCGTGATCGCCGCCGGCACCCGCGAGGAAATCCAGGCCAGCCAGCACCCGCGCGTCCGTCAGTTCCTGGATCGGAGACCGGATTCGGAGATGCCTGCCGGCGAACGCTACGTACAAGAACTGCTGGGAAAGGGTGAATGATTCGGGGGCCGGGCGGCGGAACCGAGACAGATCCGCCCTCCCAGCCCCTGGCTGTTGAGTTCTCCGCTTATGACTGAACAAGCTAGAGTCGGTTTGCTGGTGCTGATCTCTGCGGCCATCCTGGTGTTCACCGTCTTCTACATGACGAGCGTGGGATTGCGGGGACAGTATGTGGAATACAAGACCTACCTGAAATTTGTCGGCGGCCTGGACGCCGGGGCGCCGGTGCGCTACGGGGGGCTCCAGGTGGGCCGGATCCGGCGCCTGGGAGTTTCTCCCAGTGATCCGACCCGAATCGAGATCTCACTCGCGGTGAAGAGAGACACGCCGGTGCGGGCCGACAGCAGGGCCACCCTCTCGCAACTGGGCTTTATCGGCGAGAACTACCTGGAAATCCAGCCGGGCAGTTCGCCCACCCCGTTGCCTCCCGGCAGTGTCATCCCCTCAGAGGAAACCCAGGACATGGCGGCGCTGATGCGGAAGGCCAACGCCCTGATGGAGCAGGCCCGGCCGCTGGTTGCCGACCTGCACAAGAACCTCAACCAGGTGTCCGCGCAGGTGGAAACGCTGCTGGCCAACCTGCAGCAGGTCACCGGCCCCGCCAACCGGGCTCACCTGAACGGCATCCTGCGCGAAACCGACCAGATGATCGCGCGGACATCTCCAAAGATCGACAACATCACCACCAATCTCCAGAACGCCAGCGGCAAAATCGATCCGCTAATGGCGGACCTGCGCGCGACGGAGGCCAAGGTGGATAAGCTGATCGCCGAACTGAACAGCGTGATGGCCGAGAACCGCAAGGACCTCAGAACCTCCATCGAGCAGTTGGCGAAGACCCTGGAGACGACACGCGAACTCGTGACGCAGTTGAACGCAGCCGTCAACGACAACTCTGCGAACGTGGACGCGATCCTGCTGAGTATCCGGGCAAGTTCGGAGAACTTGCGGCAGTTCACCGACACGTTGAAGCAGCGGCCGTTCAGCCTGCTGCGGGTGGTGCCCACCCCCGACCGCCGGGTGCCGGCCCTGGCGGGCAGTACGAAACGGGCGGAAGCTGCGGCGAGAGGGGATAAGTGATGAGGAAC
>CAYVGN010000065.1:1279-10354 GCA_964451215.1 uncultured Acidobacteriota bacterium | reverse complement strand
TACACCTCTCTATTCGTCGGCAGCGTCAGATGTGTATAAGAGACAGACCAACGGGGTGACCCACCGGCGCTGGCTGGTGGAGGCCAACCCCCGCCTGGCCGCAGTCATCTCCTCCCGCATCGGCAAGGCCTGGATCCGCGACGCCGCCCGCCTGCGCGACCTGCGCCGCCACGCCGACTCCGCCGAACTGCAGCAGGAGTTCCTGCAGGCCAAGCACCAGGCCAAATCCGCCCTGGTCCACCTGGTCCGCGAGCGCACCGCCCGGGTGCTGGACCCCGATTTTCTCTTCGCCGTGCAGGTGAAGCGCATCCACGAGTACAAGCGGCAGCTCCTGAAGACACTCGCGGTCATCTACGACTACCTGCGCCTGGTCGAGGACGGGGTCCCGCCCCCCACCCCCACCGTGCACCTGCTTGCGGGGAAGGCCGCACCGGGCTACGTCATGGCCAAGCTGATCATCAAGCTGATTTACAACGTGGGCGCCGCCATCGAGCACGACGCCCGCGCCGCCCAGCACTTAGCCGCAGTGTTCCTACCCGACTACAAGGTCTCGCTGGCGGAGAAGATCATGCCGGCGGCCGACCGGAGCGAGCAGATCTCCACCGCGGGCATGGAGGCCTCCGGGACCGGCAACATGAAGCTGGCCATGAACGGCGCCCTGACCATCGGGACCCTGGACGGGGCCAATATCGAGATCCGCGAGGCGGTCGGCCCGGAGAACTTCTACCTGTTCGGTTGCACCGCCGAACAGCTCCGCCAGATGCAGCAGTCCGGTTCCTACCACCCGTGGGACTACTACCACCGCTCGGAGGCCGTGCGGCGGGTGTTGGACGCGATCAGGAACAACCGTTTCTCCTCCGGCGAGCCGGGCTTGTTTCAACCCATCTGCCAGGTGCTGCTGGACGGCGGCGATCCCCACTTCCTGCTGGCCGACCTGGAGTCCTACCTGGCTGCCCGCCAGACGGCGGCCACCGAGTTCGGTGACCGCGCGCTGTGGGCGCGCAAGGCCCTGCTCAACATCGCCGGCATGGGAAAATTCTCCAGCGACCGGACGGTGTCTGAGTACGCCCGCGACATCTGGCGCATCCAGCCTTATCGCGACGAGGAGCTCCCCGGACAGCGGGACCGCTTCTCGGCTGCCTCTCAGCCTGTGCCGGGCGCGGCCCTGTAGCCTCAGCAAAGCTGTACCTTTCGCTGCGGGATGGCCAGCAACGCTCACCTCCGCCGGCTCACGGCGGCCGACCTGGCGGCGGCCATGGCCCTGAAGGAAGCCGCCGGGTGGAACCAAACCGAGCGGGACTGGTTGCTGCTGCTCCAGCTTCAGCCCGACGGCTGCTTTTGCCTTCAGGCCGAGGGCCGGGTAGTGGCCAGCGCCACCGCCTACTGCTACGGCCCGGAACTGGCCTGGATCGGCATGGTGCTCACCCTGCCGGAATTCCGCGGGCGCGGTTTCGGTGGCTGGGTCTTCCGGGAGGCGGTGGAGTTCTGCCGGCGGCGCGGCGTCACCTGCCTGAAGCTGGACGCCACCGACATGGGCCGGCCGCTCTACGAGCGCGCCGGGTTCGTGGGCGAGTACGAGGTGGAGCGCTGGGGCGGAATCCCGGAATGCGGGATGCGGGATGCGGAGCGCGGAGTCGGCGGGGACGTCGTGGAATTGACAGAGGCGCGGCTGCAGGCGCTGCTGCCGCCTGACACAGCGGCCTTCGGCGTTTCCCGGGCGCCGTTGCTGTGGGCGCTGCGCCGCAGCGCGGACTGGGCGGGGTGCCTGGAACGCGACCGCGCGCCGGTGGCCTACGCCATGGGCCGCCCGGGGGCCAGGGCCCACTACTTCGGGCCGTGCATCGCCGACTCCGTCGAGGATGCGCGGGCGCTCTTTGAAGCCTTCTGTGCGGTACATCCCGGCCGGCCGCTGTTCGTGGATGTGCCGGCGCCCAACGCTGCCGCCCGCCACCTGCTTCGCGGCTACACCCTGGAAGTGCGCCGCACGCTGCTGCGCATGTTCCTGGGCCCGAACGAACATCCCGGGTTGCCGGAACGTGTCTTCGGCCTGGCCGGTTTCGAATACGGGTGAGGGAAAGGAAAAGAGAGAGAGGCAGGAAGGATGGACAAGCTGACGGAAGCGGCGCGGGAGTTTGCGGCGCGCATCGAGCGCGGCCTGATCGCCGCCGTGCCGGTGCCCTTCGACGCCGCCGGGCGCATAGACGAAGCGGCGCAAGAGGCCTACATCGGCTACCTGGCAGGCCAGCCGCTGGCTGGGGTGGCGGTGTGGGTGCACACGGGCCGCGGCCTTTTCTTGAGCCGGGAACAGCGTCGGCAGGTGCTGGCCGCTTGGCGCCGTGGGCTCCCCCCCACCATGGTGATGGTGGCCGGGGCGGGCGCGCCCGCTTCCCTGGCCGCCCATCCGGATGCCTACCTCCGCGCTGCGCTGGAAATGGCGGAAGACGCGGCCGCGGGCGGAGCCGACGCCCTGCTGGTCCACCCGCCGCGCGTCCCCGACGTCGCCGCCTTCCACCGCCGCATCGCCGAGTCTGGCCTGCCCCTGCTGCTGTTCTATCTCTACGAGGCAATCGGCGGCGTCTCCTATTCCGACACTCTGCTGGGGGAATTGCTGTCACAGCCCGAAGTGGCCGGCATCAAGATGGCCACCCTGGACAGCGTGATCCGCTACCAGGAGGTCTCCCGGCTGATGGAGCAGTTTCCTGCTCGGTTGCTGGTGAGCGGCGAGGATCGCTTCTTCGGCTACAGCTTCATGCGCGGCGCCCGCGCCGCGCTGGTGGGCATAGGCGCCGCCTGTTGTCGCCTGCTGGCGGGCATGATGGATGCCTGGTTCTGCGGCCAGGCCCAGCAGTTCTTGAAGCTGAGCGCCCAGGTGGATGAACTGGCCGAGGCCGCCTTCCTCCCGCCCCTGGAGGGCTACATCCAGAGGATGTTGCTGGTGCTGGCCGAGCAACGTATCCTTCCCGAGGCGTCTACCTTCGATCCTTGGGGGCCTGCGCTGGACCGGGCGGCCGAACGGGCGCGCCTCCGCGCCGTACTTCAGCGCCTGGGCCTGGAGCAGGGCTAGTACCGTGACCAGCAAGTTTCGAGGTTTTGCAGAGCCAGCCAGTCACGGAAAGCGCGACCGGGGAGGCATCCCCCAGAGCCGCAAAACTAGCTGGTCACGGCACTAGCACTTTGACTGACTGAAGTCTTCGCTTAGGAGCGCCGCGTAGCGCTGCCATCCTGGCGGCGAGAGCCAGCAAGATGCTGGCGCCAGACCTTCGGCCGGCAAGATGTCGGCGCTCGGTCAAGGTGTCTGCAACATGGTGAGAAAGAAAGATCCGTTTACGTTGCCCGCCACACCGGACCTCAGCCCTCGGGAGCGGTCCCGCGTGACCGAAGACTACAATTCGCTGGCCCGCTCGGGGCTCCCGCGAAACTGGGAGACCCGGGTGGAAGAACGCTATGGGTTGCGGCTAGCCTCCCGCTACGGCCCGCACCCCATCCGCAACCCGTTCGGCAAGGCCAGCGGCCAGCTTTCGCTTGCCGTGCACCAGGTGAGGAAGGACGCGGCCGCGGGCCTGGGCTTCGTGGTGCTGAAGACCGTCATCGCCGAGGACCCCGAGGGGCGGCGCAGCATGGAGGAGTGGGCCGTCCCCGAGACCCGCATGAAGCTGGAGCGCATCCGCGGGGTCAGCGGCGAGGAAGGCTGGACGGTGACCTGGATCGGCCGTGGCTGGTCCGGCACGCTGCAGGAGTACCTCAAGTTCTACCGTCAGGCCCTCGCCGCCGGCCGCGACGCCGGCCTGCTGGTAGTTCCCTCCGCGAAGTACCACCTGCCTGGCCCGGATGAGAAAGAATGGCGGGAGCAGGAATACCGCCACACCACCGCCCGGCTGCTGGAGACGGCGGAGGCGGCCGGCTCGCCGCTCCCCATGCCGCTGGAGAAAGACTTCAGCCCCACGCTGGCCGGCTCCCCCCGTGCGGAGGACCGGGACCGGGTTCTGTCCTGGCTCAAGCGCGTGCCGGAACTCATCCGGGCGGCAGCGGGAGACCGCGTGGCGCTGGGGATCAAGGTCTTCAACGCGCTGTTCGACGACGAATTCCAGTTGGAGATGCTGGCGCTGCTGGAGAACGCCGAGGTGCGCCCGGCATTCCTGGTCTATGCCAACCGGCTGTTTGATCCCGACCGGGTTTTCCAGGGGCGTCGCGGGGTGGCCTACGGAGGCCCCAACCTGAGCGACCGCAACCTGCGGGTTCTGCGCTTGCGGCTGGAGCGCCGTATCCCGGCGCGGCAGAAGGGCGGCGCGCCGGCGGCGCTGCCCATCAGCGCCACCGGCAACATCGCCTCCGGCCGCCGCGCCGTCGAGTACCTGCTCTGCGGCGCCAGCAGCTTCCAGATGCACACGCTGTTCCAGCTCCCCGACCGCGACTTCGCCATGCGCGGCGGGCGCAACAAGACCGAGCGGGTCCTGCACACCCTGTTGTTCCATCCCCAGCATGGTTTTATCCCCTGGCTGCTCGACCTGCGCCGCCGCTTCGACCTGCCTCGCGACCTGGACATCTTCCACACCGCCGAGCGGCTCCGCGGCCTCCATTCACGACGGGCCGCCGCGGCCGGCTGAACCCCGGTATGTCAAATCGGGCGGCTAACGTGGGCGGGTTCAATGCGCATTGAAAAGGTCAGGCTGCACCGGGTGAGCGTGCCGTTCCACGAGCCGTTCCGCATCAGCAGCGGCGCGGTTTCCACCAAAGAGGCGGTCATCGTGGAGGTGCATGCCGAGGGGCTGGTGGGCTACGGCGAAGCCTCTCCGATGGCGGGCAGCTTCTACTCGCCCGAGACGCCGGAATCCACCTGGCGCGCGCTGGCCGAGGACCTGGCGCCGCTGCTGCTGCGGCGCAGCCCGGCGACCCTGGACGGCTGCGTGGCGCTGATCGGCAACTACGCCTCCGAGCCCTTTGCCCGCGCTGGCCTGGAGAACGCGCTGTGGGACCTGGAGGCGCGCCGGCAGCGCTGCCCCCTGTGGGCGCTGCTGGGCGGCACCTACTGGGCGGTGCCTTCCGGGCTGGCCGTGGGCCTGTGCGACACCACCGCTGATCTCATCGCGCGGGTGCGCCGCCTGCTGGCCCAAGGCTACCTGCGCGTCAAGATCAAGATCACCCGTGGCTGGGACATTGAGCCGCTGGAAGCGCTGCGGCGGGAGTTTCCCGGCCTGGCGCTGATGGTGGACGCCAACGGCGCCTACGGCCCCGGCGACGCCGACCTGATCCGGGAGCTGGACCGCTTTTCCCTGCTCATGGTCGAGCAACCGTTCCCGCGCGAGGCGCTGGAGCTGTCGGCGGAGGTGCAGCGGCGCATGCGCACGCCGATTTGCGCCGACGAGTCGGCCGATTCGCTGGCGGCGCTCCGGCGTATCATCGAGCTGGGCAGCGCCCGCATCCTCAACGTCAAGGTGCAGCGGGTGGGCGGGCTGGCGGCGGCCCGCGCCCTGCATGACGCCGCGGCAGCCGCCAGCCTCCCCTGCTGGGTCGGCACCATGCCCGAACTGGGCATCGCCTCCGCCCACGGCCTGCACCTCGCCACCCTCCCCAATTTCACCTATCCCTCCGACATCGAGGCTTCTGACCGCTGGTACCCCGAGGACATCATCCAGCCCAGGATCGAGCTGTCGGCTTACGGCTCCATCCACATCCCCGCCGGCCCCGGCATCGGCTACTGCCCCGATTTCACCCGCTTCGTTCGGCAGACGGCGGAGTTCTGAGCCTGGGAGCTGCCGCCCAGCGCACTTTGCGCCCTCGGGCCGGGTGGGTGCGATAATGGAGCCAGCAGGTCATGCGCTATTGGGCCTACCTGGCAGCGAAGCTGCTGCTGTCGGTGGCGGTCCCAGCAGCCCTCTGGCTCCTGGTCGCCCACTTGTTGCTGGCCGGTGAACCCCGGGCCTGGCCCGTGCGCGCTCTGGCCAAGATCGCGGTGGGCCCGTTCTTCATGCTCGCCTCCGCGCTGGTTTGCCTTTCCCTGCGCGACCAGCGGCTTCGCTGCCGCGTCTGCGCGCGGCGGCTGCGCATGCCCCTCAACACGGGCACCTTCGGCTCCGTGCTCTTCGATTATCCCGGCACCGAGTACATCTGCCCCTTCGGGCACGGAAAACTCTACGTGCCCGCTCCGATGGCCAGCCGGCAAGGCTGGTGGAACTGGGGCTTCATGCGCTGGACCGGCTACCGGGACATCTGGCAGCACCTCTTCAAGTAGCTACAGAGCCACAGCGCAGCCGGGCCGCGGGTTCAAAGTCCAAAGTTCAAAGTCCAAAGTTGAAAGTGGGTGAAACTGTCGCCTCTGCACGCTCTCTGCGGGCTCGGCGGTGAATCTTCTTCCACTGCTCTGTGCCTTCGTGGCTGACTACTGGAGCTTGCCGCGCCCGGCCACCTGGAAGTGCTCGATCACTTCGTTGCCGCGGTGGCCGTAGGCTGTTTCGTGCAGGTTGAGGCAGGCGCAGGCGTGGTTCATGACCAGGCGCAGGCGGTCGCCCACCCGGATGCCGCCCCGGCCCTGCGGGGCGGCGATGTGCCCGTGCTCCTCGGAGAGGCCGGCCAGCAGCAGCTCGGGGCGCCCCATCACCTCGCCGTAGCCCATTGCCGGCCCGGCAACGTGGCCGTCGCTGGAGAAGGTCTTCGAGCCGCCGTCCACCACCAGTTGGCCCTCCACGGCCGTGCTGACCACCGTCACCAGCACCGACAGGGCGCAGTCCTCGGGCTCGGCGGCGCCCACCCCCACCGTGTTGCGGTCGTTGAAGATGTAGGTGCCGGGGCGGATTTCGGTGAGGCGCGCCACCAGGTGGCTGTGAAAGCCGGTGGGCGTGGAGCCGCCGCTGACTACCTCGCATCCCACCCCGGCCTGCTCCAGCGCCCCCAGCGCTTTCTCCACCGCCAGATTCTGCTCGCGCATGGCTGCGCCCTGCTGCGCCGCGGCGACCTTGCCCAGGTGGCCGGGGAAGAACATGATCCCGGCGAAGCGCAGCCCCGGCAGGCCTTCCACCTCCCGCGCCAGTTCTACCAGCGCGCCCAGGTTCGCTGCTTCGCCCAACACGGGCAGGCCGCAGCGGTGGAAGCCGGTGTCAATCTCCACCAGGATGTCGAGCCGCACGCCGGCCGCTGAAGCAGCCGCCGACAGCGCCTGGGCTGCTTCCGCGGAATCAAGCGCCACGCTGACCGCGCGGAAGCGGGCCAGCGCCGCCACCCGCTCCGCTTTCGCCCGGCTGACCACCGGGTAGGCGATCAGGATGTTGTCCAGGCCGCCCTCAGCCATCACCTCGGCTTCTCCCACCTTGGCCACCGTCACGCCCCAAGCCCCGTATTCCACCTGCTTCCGCGCCAGTTCCGGAATCTTGTGCGTCTTGGTGTGGGGGCGCAGGCGCAGGTTGCGCTGCCGGCAGTAGTCGGCCATGCGCGCCAGGTTTCGCTCCACCCGCTCCAGGTCAATCAGCAGCGCCGGCGTGTCCAGTTCGTGGATGGTCATGCTTCCCTCGCCGCGTCTGGATTTGTTCCTGCCGATTCTACGACGGGAGCAACGGGCTGACGCGGCGAATCGCTCGCCCCGATCCGTCTGTAACGTGATTCGAGTGCGCCTGCCGAGGCCCGTAGCTTGCGGTGGCGGGCGGCCATCAGCCCGGCCAAAGGGTCAGGCAAGCCACGGGCCGAGGCGTCAAATGGGCAATCGGCCCAATTGATCCCCACACCTCGCAGGTGCGGCCCCGGGAGCGCAGGCTTCCAGCCTGCAGATCCTCGAGGGTCAGCCCATGCAGGTAACCCCGCAGCGCAGGATGGACTCCCAGGAACCGCAGAGGGTTATTGACGGATCGGGGGCTCGCGCGCCGCTGCCGGCCGCGTCCGTTATAATTCTTCGCTTGCGCCCGCGACGCGATTCTTCCGAGCGAGGTCTGACGTGCGTATCCGGTTTTCGCTCTTGTGCAGCCTTTGTTCTCTCGCGGCTATGATCACTCCCCTTCCCGCCGCCGACACCAGGTTCTCAGAGCTGGCCCAGGGCTTTCTGGAGGAATACCTGGCGCTGTCGCCCACTACCGCTACCTCTGTCGGCTTCCACCGTTACCGCGAAGCGCGGAGCGGGCGCGAGGTCCGGCTCGACGAGCAGGTGGACGACCTGAGCGCCGCCGGGCTGAAGAAGCAGCGCCAGGCGCTGGAGCGCTGGCGGCGGCGCTTCCAGGCCCAGGTCAGCCGCCAGGCGCTGAGCCCGGAGGACCGAGCCGACTACGACCTGATCCAGGACCAGATCGCCCTGGGCCTGCTCGAGCTGGACACCATCCAGAGCTACCGCCACAACCCCACCCTCTACGTGGAGCTGGCCGGCAACGCCCTGTTCTACCCGCTGGTGCTGGAATACGCGCCCAAGCCGGAGCGCTTCGCGCACATCATCGCCCGGCTCGAGCGGCTGCCGGAGCTGTTCCGGCAGGCGCGGCAGAACCTGGCCGACACCGCCCCCATCTACACCAAGGTGGCGCTGGAGGAAAACCAGGGCAACGCCGGGCTCATCCGCCAGGCGCTGGCCGCGCAGGCGCCGCCCGAACTGAAGGCGCGCTACGAGGCGGCTGCCGCTCCCGCCCTCCGCGCTATCGAAGAGTTCGACCGTTTCCTCCAGCAAGACTTGGCCCGGCGCTCCACCGGCGCCTGGCGCCTGGGCGCGGAGAAGTACCGGCGCAAGCTGCGGCTTTCGCTGGGGACCGAGATGTCCCCGGACCAGGTGCTGGCGGCCGCCGAGGCGGCGCTCAGCCGCCTGCGCGCCGAGATGCTGCGCCTCGCCCGGCCGCTGCACGACCAGATGTATCCGGACCACGACGGGCACGCCGCGCTGCCCGCCGCCCAGCGCGAGAGCACCATCATCCGCGAGGTACTGGACCGCATCGCCGAGGAACACGTACGCCCCGACCAGCTCAAGGCCGAAGTGGTCGGCGAGCTGGACCAGATCCGCCAGTTCCTTCGCCGCCGCGACCTGCTCACCCTCCCGCCGCGCCAGAACCTGGAGGTGATTGACACGCCCGAGTTCATGCGCGGCATCTACGGCGTCGCCGGCTTCCAGGCGGCCCC
>CAYVGN010000065.1:0-1269 GCA_964451215.1 uncultured Acidobacteriota bacterium | reverse complement strand
ACTGGGCGCCTTCTACTGGGTCACCCCCATCCCCGCCGACTGGCCCAACCAGCGCGTGGAATCCAAGCTCCGCGAGTACAACCGCTACATGCTCCGGCTCATCTCCATCCACGAGGCCCTCCCCGGCCACTGGATCCAGTTCGAGCACGCCAGTGCCATCGAGCCCCGCAGCCGCCGCCTGGTCCGCAGCGTCTTCGGCAACGGCCCCTATGTCGAGGGCTGGGCCGTCTATATCACCCGCGTGCTGGTCGAAGAGGGCTACCTGGCCGCGCCCGGCGAACGGGTCAATCCTCGGCTCTACCTGACCCTGCTGAAGGGCGAGTTGCGCGCCATCGCCAACGCCATCCTCGACGTGCGCCTGCACACCGCCGACATGACCGACCAGCAGGCCCTGGACCTCATGGTGAACGACACCTTCCAGGAGCGCACCGAGGCCGAGCAGAAGCTACAGCGCGCCAAGCTTTCCTCCGCGCAGTTGCCCACCTATTTCCTGGGTCTGGAGCAGTGGCTGCGTTTGCGGGAGGAAGTCCGCAAGGCCGAGGGGAGCGCTTTCTCGCTGAAGCGCTTCCACGACCGGGCGCTGGCCCAGGGCGCGCTTCCCCTGCCCGTGCTGCGCGGCATCCTGCTGGCGCGGTAGGGGCGGGCGATTTAAGAGCCAGATGGCTTAAAAGGCCCTTTCTCTGCTAACGCTAACAGCCCCTTTTTTGGGGTTAACTCCCTGCGGCTCAAGCTAATAGGTGTTAGCTGACCGGCTGCTAACACGCCCCCTCCCTGTGGCGTCCGCCCCGGTGGCGAGCAAGGCCGACGTCCAGTGTCACTTACTTTACGAGTCGCCAGTACCCTGGGGGCGTCCCGCAGCGCGGGATCCCGCCTGCTTTGCTTCGGATTCAATAAGTTGCAGGCCCGATTCGGGCAGGCCGGAGGCCTGCGCTCCCAGGCAAGCCCTCAGGCTTAAGCACGTGACATTGGGCTGACGTCCGCAAGCTGTCCGATTCGGTTGTCAAAAAGCGGGCCGGCGTCCGCGCGCCGCGCCCGGCGATGCTATCGCACACGCCCTGTCTTATGCCTTCTGGTTATAGAATAGCATGCCTGTCAAGCCCCCCGCGCAATCAGAAGCGCCTCAGCGCCTCAGCCGCTCCTCCCAGTGGTAGAGGACCAGGGCGGCGCCACCCAGCACGCCGGCGGTCTGCGCGATGCTGCTCAAGGGCAGCGCGAGGGAGGCCATCCAGGGTTGAACCATGCTGCGGAATCTCTGGCTGGCGCGAGGCA
>CAYVGN010000064.1:0-10482 GCA_964451215.1 uncultured Acidobacteriota bacterium | reverse complement strand
GTCCCGTGGTGTACGGCGACGGCGAGCAGTCGCGCGACTTCACCTTTGTCGCCGATGCCGTCCGGGCCAACCTGCTGGCCTCCACGGCGCCAGGCGCTTCGGGGAAGGTGCTGAACATCGGCGCGGGGGTCCGCCACACGCTCAACCAGACGCTGGCCGTGTTGGGGGAGATCCTCGGGTACCAGCCGGAGCCCCGCTACGAAGCGCCGCGCCCCGGCGACGTGCGCCATTCGCTGGCCGACATCTCGGAGGCGCGCCGCATCCTCGGCTACGAGCCGCTGGTGGGCTTCGAGGAAGGGCTGCGGCGAACCATTGAGTGGTACCGGGAGAACCTGGCCGATCCGGACACTCGCGGCGGCGCGGCGTAAAGCCGCGCCCTACGCAGGGCCTGGCTTTATGCCAGGCCGTTCTGGCTTGTATGCAGAGACGAATCCAGCCGGTAAAGAGCATCACCGGGATGGTGCGGCTGCCTGGCGACAAGTCCATCTCGCACCGCTACGCCATGCTGGGGGCCATCGCTGAGGGCCGCACCACCATCCGCGGCTTCTCCAGCGCCGCCGACTGCTCCTCGACGCTGGAGTGCCTGCGCGCCCTGGGCGTTGCCATCGAACAGGAAGGGGAGGCAGTGAGCATCGGCGGCGCGGGACTGGGCGGGCTGCAGGCGCCGCGGCAGGTGCTGGACGCCGGCAACTCCGGCTCCACCATCCGGATGCTCAGCGGCATATTGGCCGGCCAGGATTTTCGGGCCACCATCACCGGCGACGCGTCGCTGCGCCGCCGCCCCATGCGGCGCATCATCGAGCCGTTACGGCAGATGGGCGCCGAGATTCGAGCGCGCGATGGCCAGTACGCACCGCTGGAGATCCGCGGGGGCCGCCTGCGCCCCATCCACTACCGCTTGCCCGTTCCCAGCGCCCAGATCAAGACCGCGGTCCTGTTCGCCGGGTTGTTCGCCGAGGGGATCACCACGGTCGAGGAGGAGCTGAAGACCCGCGACCACACCGAGTTGGCGCTGGCCGAGTTGGGAGCCGAGATCACCGTCCGCGGCAGCGCGGTCCAGGTTAGCGGCCGGCGCCCCCTGCGTGGCAAAGAGTTCCGGGTGCCCGGCGATCTTTCCTCGGCCGCGTTTTTCCTGGTGGCCGCGCTGCTGGTGCCGCAATCCAACCTCCACCTGGAAAACGTCGGCCTCAACCCCACCCGGGCGGCGCTGCTGGACCTGCTGGTTGGTTGGGGGGCCGACGTCCGGGTGAGCAATGTCGAGTCGCTGGCCGGGGAGCTGATCGGCGACCTGCACGTATCCGGCGGGCCGGTCGAGGGCGGCGCCATCGGGCCGGAACTGGTGCCGGGGTTGATTGACGAGCTGCCGGTGCTGGCCGTGCTCGGCGCACACAGCCAGCAGGGGCTGCGGATTTCCGGGGCGCGGGAGCTGCGGGTGAAGGAGAGCGACCGCGTCGCTACCGTGGCCGAAAACCTGCGGCGCATGGGGGCCCAGGTCAGCGAACTTCCCGACGGGTTGGAAGTACCCGGCCGCCAGCGCTTGCGCGGCGCGCGCCTCGACTCCTTCGGCGATCACCGCATCGCCATGGCCTTCTCCGTCGCCGCCCTGGCCGCCGAAGGGGAATCGGTCATCGTCGGCGCCGACGCCGCCCAGGTTTCCTTCCCCGAGTTCTACGACACTCTGGAACGCGTCGTCCAAGGCTAGACCGTTATGGGCGTTGAAACGTTGCCGGACCTTCCCCCGGAGGACCCAGCTCTGGAAGAAGTCCCCACTGCTCTGCAGGGCGTCATCGCCGAGGCTAACGATCTCGTACCACTATTGTGGGAGCGACAGGCCTTCGGCGAGCACCCGAGCGAAGACGAGATGATCGCGCACTTGGTGGTTCCGTTCCTCCGTGCGCTGGGCTGGCCGCAGGAGCGCATCGCCGTCAAGTGGCGGCACATCGGCGTGGCGGTGTTCCGGGCTCTCCCGCCAACCCCGGAGAACTGCCAGTTTGTCATTGAAGCGAAGCGCCTGGGTGCGGGCGTCGAAGGCGCCCTTGAGCAGGCCAAGGGCTATGTGGAAGCGCTCGGGAGTCCACGAGAGGTCATCGCGACCGACGGCATCCGCTACCGCATGTACCCCTGCCAGGGCAGCTCCGAACCGATAGCTTATGCGTACCTGGGGCGACTGAAGAAGTCTGCGGGCGAACTGTTGGCACGCATGAAGAGACCATAGGAGGGTTGCCATGCACAGGTCACCAGCCTCTGTGGAGACGCAGATCCGGAAGATGGTCAGGCGCATTGTTCGCCAGTTCCACCCGGAGCGGATCATCCTGTTCGGCTCTCACGCCCGGGGAGATGCAAGCCCCGACAGCGACGTGGATCTCCTGGTGGTGATGCCCATCTCCAGGTCGAAGCGCGACGTGGCACTGGAGATCCGCGGCGCCCTGCGCGAATTTCGCGTTCCCAAGGACATCATCGTTACCGCGCCCGAGGACTTTGCGTGGCGGAAGGATGTCGTTGGAACTATCGAATATCCCGCTGTTCGTGAGGGGAGAGAGCTGTATGCCCGAGCCTGACAGAATCCTTGCCGTGGTGGCCGAGTGGGTCGAGAAGGCGGAGCATGATCTGACCGCGGGCTCACACACGTTGAAGCTGGGCAAAAAGTGCCCCACGGTCTGCGCCAGCAGCGCGTCGTGAAGTACCTCAAGGCCGTCCTCACCCTGGATCAGGTCCCGTTCCCCAAGACCCACGATGTCGAGCAGATCGTGTCACTCCTGCCATCCCGGTTTCACGTTCCGCTTTGCGGTGAGGAGATGGATCTCCTCACACAATACGCCGCACCGGCCCGCTACCCGGGCTGGCGCGAAATCCGTCTGGCGGAAGCCCGCCGCGCTGTGGCGCTGGCACGCCGCGTTCGCAGGGCGGTCCGGCGCCTTCTCCCCAAAGAAGCGCTTCGCCTGGGGAGCAAATGAGCCGATGGAGCCCTGGTACAGAGTCGCCACGCCGCGAAAGGAAGTGCGGGAAGGACGCTCGTTTCAGCCGCACTATTGAGCTTTGCAGAAGTAGGGTACCGTCCGCTCCCTTATCCCGCTGGGCGGGACGGCTCGGATACCCTCTTCCGAGGCGCGACCCCGCAGGGCGGGAGAGCGCACGCTGGGCGAGCATAGATTCGCACCCGGTCCCGCTACTGTACTTGTGCAAACATCATTAGTTCGCCATCGCCCTCGAGCAGGTGGTGGCGAAGACCGCGCCGGGGGATTAGCGCGATCCGAAGCAGTTCTTTGACCGCAACGTCTTCACCAGGGCGGATTGGGACCTGCAGTGGCAGGATAGGATCACCAAGGTGGTGCGGCGTGTCGCCCAGCCTCTCATCGCCAATGACGAGACGGAGATGAGCGAGGTTGTCCGTCGGCGGCTTTTCGAGGACTTGGGGAGCGAGCCCCTCAGGAAGAGGGTAGCGAAGGCGTGGAACCTGGAACTTGGAACCTGGAACTTGGAACGCGTAACCCGTCAGGCAAGAACGCGGCGGGACGCTACACGGAAAACAACTCGGGGAGGGTGGACAAGTCGGGGATTTCCGCGTCCACCGGCACGCCCAGGCGCTTCTGGTAACGGTTCACGAATACTACCCGCAGGCCGCAGGCGCGGGCGGTGGCCAGGTCGTAGCGGTCGCCGAAGGCAACGTGGGTTATGTCGGCCGGCGGCCGGCCGATGCGCTCCAGCGCCAACCGGAACCCCGCCGCGGAGGGCTTGTAGGCGCGGGCCTGTTCGGCCGTCACCAGCAGGTCAAACGGGACGGTGAAGTGCCCCACGGTCTGCGCCAGCAGCGCGTCGTCAATGTTGGAAATGATGCCCAGCTTCAGCCCCTTCGCCCGCAGTTGCTCCAGGGCGGGGTTGGTTTCCGGAAAGGGCTTCCAGCAGGGAAGCGCGCGGGCGAAGGCCTCGCCCATCTCCGGGCGAAAGGCGATGCCGTGCTGCGCCAGCACTTCGCGAAGACTGTCGGCGAGGATTTCCGCGTAGCGCCGGTACGGCCCCTGGATCATCCGAAACTGGCTTTCTTCCCATTCGTTGAGTAGATCGTCCCGGCCGACCGCAGCACGGAAAAACTCGCGGATTCCCGCTTCCCAATCAATCAGCGTGCCGTAGCAATCGAAGGTGACCCAGGCTGCCGTGAGCTTCAGCATCGCAGTGAATAGCCACAGAGTGCGCTCCCTCACGGTCGCGCCTCTGATTGGCAGCGCGCTCTGTAAATCGCTAAATCCGAGGCGCGACCGTGAGGGAGCGCATGTCACCAGCCTGCCGCATTTTCATCGTTTCAGGGCGCCCCGCGGGGGCGTGCGCTCCCGGGGGTGAAATGTAGGGGCACCCTTTATGGGTGCCCGCTCCCACGGGCGGGCACAAGGCCCGCCCCTACAACGCATTTTCATCGTTTCAGGGCGCCCCGCGGGGGCGTGCGCTCCCGGGGGTGAAATGTAGGGGCACCCTTTATGGGTGCCCGCTCCCACGGGCGGGCACAAGGCCCGCCCCTACAACGCATTTTCATCGTTTCAGGGCGCCCCGCGGGGGCGTGCGCGACTGCGGTTCAGAAAGGTCAGCGGAGGAGGTGCTGGAAGGCGAGGGGGACGCGGGCGCGCGCCGGCCGGGCGGCTGTGGGGGGCATCCCGCGCAGGGTTGGGGCCTGGCCGCCTGGCTGGGGCCGCAGGCCCGGCGCCGCAGGGCCCGGCACGCCGGCCTTGCGGCGCGGCTGCTGCGGCTCCGCGGCCTGCTCCCCCACCGGGCCGATTCTCTTCAGCCGGATAGCGCCGTAACTGGTAGAGAGCTTCAGGGTGGCTCCCGCCTGGCCCACCTGGCCCTTGATCCAGCCTGTTTCGGTCTTGCGCCCCATCTCCAGTGAGGGGAACTCGCTGTCCACGCTCCCGCGCCGGGCGGTGGCTTCCACCTGGAACTCGGCCTTGGCCGGAATGGCCACCTCAACCGGCCCGGAGTGGTTCTCCACCTCGATGTCCCGCAGCGGCAGCTTGCTGGTGCGCAGCTCCACCGAGGCGCCGCGGTTCACGATGACTACCTTCTCGGCGAAGTCCTCGACGCGGATGTCCTTGTTGCGCGTGCTAACCGAGACGCTTCCCCCCGGCTCCCGGATGGCCAGCGTGCCCAGGGTCATCTCCATGCGGCCCGGCAGCTTCTGGATCTCCAGGTCGGTGCGGCTGCTGCCGAACTTAACGCCGCCGGCGATGTTCGAGTAGTCGGAGGCGCCGGAGTACTCGCCGCGGATCAGCAATTGCCCCCGCACGTCGGCCACTTGGATGTCGCTGCCGCGGCCGTCCAGCTCGACGCTGCCCTTGACGTTGCGGGCGCTGAAGGAGCCGCGCCGCAACTGGACGCGGACGCTGCCGTCAATGTTGGAGGCGGCAAAATCGCCCCGGTCAATGTCGGCCGAAACGTCTCCCGCCAGGTCGCTGGCCTCCGCCGAGCCGCGCCGTGCCTCCAGCCGGACCGCTGTGCTGCGGGGCACGCTGATCCCCAGGTCCACCCGGAGCTGCGGATGATTGGGAACCGTGACCAGGTGCTGGCCGCCCTCGGCGGTCACCAGTTTCACCTCCAGCCCGGCCTGCAAACGTTCGGCGTCCTCTTTGGAAGGTGCTCGCACCCGCTTGTTTGCCGTTAGGGCGATCTCGTTGGTGTCCGAGCCGGTTACCCGGATGTCGCCCTGTGGGTTCTCCACCCGCAGGGTGGCGTTGGGTGCCATGGGCTGTCGGATAGCCTGGGTGAAACTGTAGCTCTCCGACCACGGCCAGTCGATTCTGGCCCAGGGAATTTCCTTGCGAATCTCCACCCACTTGGAGGCCGAATGCCCGAAGAACACGATGAGGAGGGCCAGGAAGAACTCCCCGATGGTGAGGCTGGGGCGCCAGGCCGGAGCGCCTGGAGGCACCGGCTGCAGGGCGCCGGCCAGCTTGGCCACGCCCCAGACCAGCAGCAGCACCGGCCAGTACTTCCCCACCAGCTCCCAGAAAGGGAAGTCGGGGCGGAAGTTGCGGACCAGCAGCAGCGTCCCGACCAGGATCAACAGCAGCGGAAAGATCAGGGAACGATTACGCCGCATAATGACCACCTTCCGCGGGAGGAGCAGGGGGCTGGCCGTGGCCGGTGTCCGGCGCCAGCCGCTCCATCAGCCGGCAAAGCCCCCAGAGGATCAGCAGCGCCGGCCAGGTCTTCCAAAACGGCCAGACTTTCCACACCACATCGAGCGAGAAGAGCGCCCCTAGGCCGATGATCAGCAGGGGCACGCACAGCGCCCCGATCCGGCAGGCGGGGCAGCTACAAGCAGGACCGTTCGCCATCGCCCTTTCCCTCATACGCGAAATTCGCAATGCGGGGTGCAGGGCTCATCGCCCGTTTGGCATTCCGCATTCGTCTAATCCCTGTCGCCCAGCCCGACATCCAGGTCCGTGGGCCCCCGTTGACCGCCGCGCGGCCCCAGCCGGTTGTAGAGCATCAGCACGCCAGCCACGATGAGCACAACCGGCCAGTAGCGTACGATCTGATGCAGGGGAACGATGTTCAGCGTGTCCAGCAGGAAAATCACGCCCACGGCGATCAGGATCACTGACCCCGCCGCTCCGTGCAGCCGCGAGCCGGCGGGCACCAGGCCCGACCACTCATCCACCGGCTGGCCCTGCAGCCGCTTCTTGGCGGTGCGGTACGCTTCGCCAACCATGTACGCCCAGAAGGCGAAGGCCAGCATGCCGAAAAGCGGTCCAAAGCCGCCGGGGCCCTTGTCGGTCAGACTGATCAGCAGCCCGAAAACCACCACGTGGAGGAAGGCCTTGGCGTATTGGGCGTTGTAAATGGCGCCGACGCCGGGAACCATCCCCAGGAACAGGGCCAGGCCCGGGCTGGGGCCCTCGCGGGCCACCGGCGCGGCGGCGTAAGGCGGCGGAGCACCGGCCACCCGCTGCACCAGGCATTCCTCGCAGTAGATCATTCCGCGCACTTCCTGCTTGCACTCCGGGCACATGGCGCGCCCGCAGTTGCGGCAGTAAGCCGCGGCCTCTCGATCCACATGAACGACACAGGTCGGCATGACTGCGTTTGCTCCTTACAGGATAAAAGCCGCCACGTAGGTCACCTGGCGCGACCACTTGTTGCGCGCCGGGGGCGGCGATTGCCGTTGCTGCTGCTGGGCCGGCTGCTCAGGCGGCGTGGTCGCCTCGCGGATGGCCTGTAACTGCGTCTGAATCTCGTAAACGAGGCGCAGGTTGCGATAGTACTTCTCCACGCGGGTGCGCACTAGGTGCGCGGAACGGTCCAGTTGCAGGTAGAGCTGCCCCGGACTCAGGTCGGCCAGGGTCAGGTTGGAAACGTCCACGCCGGCGGCCTTGAAGACGATGGAGAACGAGATCAGGGCCATGGCCAGGCCCAGGGCCAGGCGGGGTTCCAAAGTGGGACGCAGCCAGGCGCGCCACCGCTCCCGCCAGCTCAGCCGGCCGGTAGTTTGCTCCAGGATGCGGGCCACCAGCCGAGGCGGCACAACCACCTCTGGCGCCTGCCGCAGCAACGCCAGCCCCTGTCCCATCGCCTCCAGCATCTCGCGGCAGGGCGAGCAGGCAGCGATGTGGCTCTCTACGGCCCCGCGCTCGGCCTCTGCCAGCTCGCCTTCCAGGTACTGCCCCAGCGACGGCTCCACATCCAGGCAGCCGCCACCGGCCCTGCCCGAATTCGCTTGGTCCCGTTCCATCGGTCTCCGACCTTCTGCCCGCAAGGGCGCGGCCGCGACCCGCCCCTACGGCACCACCTTCCACTTCTTCAGCAGCCGGCCCAACTCGGCCCGCCCGCGGTTGATTCGTGACTTGACCGTGCCCTCCGGCACCTTCAGCACCTGGGCGATCTCGCGATACTCCATCTCCTGGATGTCGCGCATGATCACCGCCTCCCGCAGGTCGGGAGAAAGCCTGCCCAGGGCGGTCTGAAGAACCTCACCGGCCTCCCGGCTTTGGGTCAGCGAATCAGCCCGGGAACTGGCTGCCGCCTTCTCTTCCAGGACCGGGAGCTGATCCTCCAGCGGTTCCAGCACCCGGTCCTTGCGGGTCTTCCGGTAGTGGTCAATCAGCAGGTTGCGCGTCAGCGAGGTCAACCACGTCCCGAAAGCACCCTCCTCAGCCCGGAAGCTCTTCAAGGTCCGGTAGACGCGGAGGAAAACTTCCTGCGCCAGGTCTTCCGCCTCGTCAGCACGCCCGGTGAACCGGTAGCAGAGGGTGTAAACCCGGAAGTGGTGGGCGCGAACCATCTGCTCCCACGCGTCCGGGTCGCCGGTCAGGCATCGCCCGACCAGCAGAGCGTCGCCTTCCAATCGGCCTCAATTCCTCTTACTTCTCGGCTCCAACACCTTAAAACGAGAATGAAAGCCGAAAAGTTCAATCTAACAAGGGTGATAGCCGGGCATTCTATCAGACTGGCTCAGCCCAGGGTCTAGGGGTCTAGGGGTCTAAGGGTCCAAGGGTCTAAGGGTCCAAGGGTCCAAGGGTCTGAAGGTCCCAGGGTCCCAGGGTCCAGGGGGCGAGCGGTCCAAACTAACCTGTTTTTAGTGGCGGTTGACTCCGGCCCCCGAATGCGTCACCATGGCCACAAGTCTCCATGAGCAACAAGCTCAGGTACTTGCTGACGGTGCTGCTGTTCCTGGCGCTCATCGCCTACGTGGCCTACAAGTTCCGCAGCAACCGTGAGTGGCAGAACTTCGAATTCGGTCAGTTCCGCTCCACCCTGGTTCAACTGGACTTGCGATTCCTGCTCATCGCCCTGATCAGCATCTATTCCACCTACCTGCTGCGGTCGTTGCGCTGGCGCGAGTTCCTGCTGCCGCTCAAGCCCACCTCCGTCGGGAATCTGCTGACCGCCACCATCATCGGTTTTGGCGGCTTGGCCCTGTTCGGCCGGCCCGGAGAGTTCGTGCGGCCCTACCTGATCTCGCGGAAGGAAGAGATGCCGGTGAGCACACAGATGGCGGTGTGGGTGCTGGAGCGGGTCTACGACATGTCCATGATCGTCGCCATCCTGGGCGGGGTGATGTTCTTCTCGCTGGAGACCGGCGGGCTGAGTTCGATGCGCGCTTCGGCGCTGGCGCCCATCCGCGCCGCCGGGCTTAGCATTCTGGCCATGACGGTCTGCGGAATCACGGGCCTGGCCCTGTTCCGCCGCTACTGGCGGGACTGGGTGCCCAGGCTCACCCGGCTGCTGGGCTTCTTGCCGGCACGCGCAGCGCGGAAGGTGCAGCAGGTTCAGGAGGAGTTCGGGCAGGGCCTGTCGAGTCTGCACAGCAGCCGCGCCTTCTGGATGGGCCTGGTCTACACCGGCCTGATCTGGGTGTGCATTTCCCTGGGCTACTTCATCACCCTGAAGGCCTTCGGGCCGCCCCTTTCCCAGTTCAGTTTCACCGCCGCGGTCCTGGTGATGGGCTTCGCCATCAGTGGCTCCCTGCTGCAGGTGCCCGGCATTGGCGGCGGCACCCAGGTCTTCACGATCATCGCTCTGACCGAGGTCTTTGGGGTGCGGCCGGAGGCGGCAACCAGCGCTGCCCTGGTCCTCTGGCTGCTGACCTTTGTAGCCGTCGTCCCGGCCGCCCTGATGCTCAGCTTTCGCGAGGGCCTGAGCTGGCGCAAGCTGGGCCTGTTGACCGCTAATCAGTAGGCAGTCGGCAGCCGGCAGCCGGCAGCCGGCAGCAGGCCGTCAGCAACCGGTGTTCGTTCGGCATTCCGCATTCCGAAGGTGCCTGCTATATTTCCTTGTCATGAAATGTCCCTTCTGCGGCCACCCCGAGGACAAGGTGGTGGACTCCCGCGAGAGCAAGGAAGGCGAAGCGATCCGCCGCCGCCGGGAATGCCTGGCCTGCGAGCGCCGCTTCACCACCTATGAACGTATTGACGAGATCCCCCACATGGTGGTGAAGAAGGATGGGCGGCGGGAGAAATTCGACCGCCAGAAGGTGTTGGCAGGGCTGCTGCGCGCCTGCGAGAAGCGCCCGGTCAGCATGAGCAAGCTGGAGAGCGTGGTCAACGAGGTCGAAGCCTTCGTAGTGGAGTCGCCCGACCGGGAACGCTCCACCGCCGAGATCGGCGAGCTGCTGATGGACCGCCTTAAGAAGCTGGACAAGGTGGCCTACGTCCGCTTCGCCTCCGTCTACCAGGACTTCAAGGACATCCGCGAATTCATGGCCGAGTTGAAGGAGCTGTTGAAGGCCAAGTAGGCCCCGTGCGGTTCTCCAGCCTGTAGGGGCAGGCCTTCCACCCCAGCGCGCCAAGAACGCGCGCCGGGGACCCCGGGCCTTGTGTCTGCCCGAATCGGGCCCGCCCAGGGGCGGCCACAAGGGCCAATGTCACTTACTTTACGAGTCCGCAGTACCCCGGGGGCGCAGGCGTCCCGCCTGCTTTGCTTCGGATTCAATAAGTTGCAGGCCAGAGGCCTGCGCTCCCAGGCAAACCCACAAGCTTAAGTAAGTGACATTGG
>CAYVGN010000063.1:0-10614 GCA_964451215.1 uncultured Acidobacteriota bacterium | reverse complement strand
GCCTCGTCCGTATGTGAACCGGTATAATACGTCTGTGAAGCCGATCGTCTTCATTGTCGAGGATGACCCGGACATTGCCCGCCTGATTCGCCATCATCTCGAGGCTGCCGGCTATGTCGTTCAGGTGTTTTCCACAACGACGGCAGTAATCCCGCAAGCCGAAAGGCAGCGCCCCGCCCTGTTTCTCCTCGACATCATGGTTCCCGGCGGGGATGGGCTCGACCTCTGCTGTCGAATTCGGGAGACGCCTTCGCTGGCCATGACGCCGGTGATCTTCGTGACCGCCAAGACGGCTGAATCAGACCGTGTGATCGGCCTTGAACTGGGGGCGGACGATTACGTCACCAAGCCCTTCAGCCCGCGCGAACTGACCGCGCGGGTCAAGGCGATACTCCGGAGGTTCGAGCGGCCGCTGGCACCGGCCGTGTTCCGGGTGGGCGACATCGAGATCGACAGCGGGGCCATGACCCTGAAGGTGCGCGGGCAGCCGGTGCCGACCACCGCCACCGAGTTTCGCCTGCTGGATTACCTGGCCCGGCACCCGGGACGTGTCTTCACCCGCGATCAACTCCTGGACGCCGTATGGCGCGATACTTCCTTCGTGACGCCGCGCTCCGTGGATGTTTACGTGCGGCGAATTCGAGAGAAGATCGAGCACCATCCGGAGAACCCCGCCTATCTGAAAACGGTGTGGGGAACCGGTTACCGCTTCGAGGTGCCCAAGTGAGAGGCCGCATTTTCTTCAAGTTGATGTTGGCTTCTCTGCTGGTCATCCTGGCCGCCACGGTAACGCTGGACGTCTCGATTCGCGGCGCCTGGGAAAGCTCGCTGCGGGAGGAGATTGAGGAGAGCCTGGTGCAGAAAACCCGCCTCCTTGTGCAGCGCGTGGAAACGGACCGTCAGGGCCCGTTACAGGAGATCGCACGCCTGCACTCCCAGGCCGCCGAAGCGCGGGCAACGATTATAGATCGCTCGGGCAAAGTGCTGGCCGATTCCGAGGCCGATCCGGCCACGATGGAAAACCACGCGGGGAGGCCCGAGTTCATGGCTGCGCTCAACGGCCGGGTAGGGAAGTCCGTTCGTTTCAGCCACACCCTGCAGGTTGACTTCCTGTATGTGGCGGCACCGGCCGCAGGCGGCGCCGTGCGTTTGGCCTATCCGCTGTCAGCGATTCGCAGCGCCACGGTGCAGGTGCGCCGCACTCTGGTGAAGGGGTCGCTGTGGGCGCTCCTGGTCGCTCTGCTGGCGGCCGCCGCGGTCACGCGCTCGATCTCGCGGCGGCTGCACCGCATCGTCGAGTTCGCCGAGCGAGTGGCCACCGGCGACCTGTCGGCCCGCATTGCCGAGGCCTCCTCGGACGAGATCGCGCAGGTGGCGGCCGCCCTGGACAAAACGGCCCGCAAGTTGGAGCACAGCTTTGCCGAACTGCGCAGCAGCCGGCAGCAGTTGGAAACGCTGCTCGAAAGCATGCAGGACGCGGTCATCGCCGTCTCTGACGACCTGAAGGTACAGTGGACCAACCGGGCGATGAACCGGCTCTCCCCGGCCGGGGCGCGCGTGGGAGCGCCCGTGGTCGAGGCTATCCGTGACCCGGACTTCCTCCAGGCACTGAAGGAAACGTTCCGAAATCGGAGTGCCCGTACGGCACGGGCCACCTCCATCTCGCCGGGACGGACCTTTGACGTGGCCATCGCCCCCATGGGTGACGCGGGGGCGGTCGCGGTGCTCCATGACATGAGCGAAATCGAAAGGGTGGAGAAGACCCGCCGCAGCTTTATCGAGAACGTCTCGCATGAACTGCGCACTCCGCTCAGCTCGATCCAGGGCTACTCGGAGACGTTAGCGGACATGGTTCCGGCCGAAGACGCCACCGCCCGAGAGTTTCTGGAGATCATTCGAAAGAACGCGGCCCGTTTGTCCCGGATTGCCGAGGATCTGCTGATCCTGGCGCGGGTAGAATCGGGCGAGGAGCGCTTTGAATTCCAGCAGGTCGGGCCGGCAGAGCTGTTCGAGGATGCGCTGGAAAGCTTCCGCGAAGCAGCCAGGTCGCGCGGGGTGGAGCTGAGGGTGGCGGAGGCGGTTTCCGCGCCGGTGAGGGCCGACAAAGATGCCCTCCACCGGGTGTTCGCCAACTTGATTGATAATGCGCTCAAGTACGGAGGTTCCGGAGGCCGGATTGTTCTGGGGGCGCGGGAGGTGGAGGGTGGGGTCGAGTTCTACGTGCGGGACTTCGGCCCGGGTATTCCCTCCGAGCACCTGCCCCGGCTCTTCGAGCGCTTCTACCGCGTGGACCGGGCCCGCTCCCGGGAGTCCGGCGGCACCGGGTTGGGCCTGGCCATTGTCAAGCATATCCTTCTCGCCCACGGCGGTTCCGTCCGCGCTGAAAGCGAACTGAACCACGGAGCGACTTTCTTCTTCACCCTGCCACGTGAAGAACTCGCCGTGGCGGGTTCCCAAGCCTCCCGGGCTTCCGTCCGGCGGCCGGGATGATCAGCATGCGGCATCAGGCCAGAGCCTGACTGCACTGGCTGCACCAGTCCCTGTGAACGCCAATGCTGTTCACTTAAGGTGCCGCCCTCGAGGGCGCCTCTACATCGGTGCTGTAGTGGCCGGCTTTAGCCGGGCAGCGCCATTATGGAAATGGCCCACTGCACCCTTAAGCGAACAGCACGGCTGTTAACGCGAAATTCACACGCCTGTAACGCTCCTTTAATAGTCTCGCGCCTTAATGAAACCGGAGGAAGCCGGTATGCGCTACCGCCACCTTTTGATTCTTCTCGCCTTGATGGCCAGTGCCGGCTCCTGCGGCGGGGGCCGGCCCGGCGGAGAGCGCCCGAGTGGCGGCCCAATCAGGCTGAACGGCGCGGGCGCTACTTTCCCCTATCCGCTCTATTCGAAGTGGTTCAGCGAATTCGGAAAAGGCCGGCCCGCCATCCAGATCAATTATCAATCGATCGGCAGCGGCGGCGGCATCCGCCAGGTGATCGAGGGGACGGTTGATTTCGGCGCAACCGACGGCCCGATGAGTGACGAGCAGTTGGGCCAGGCCAAGGTGAAGATCCTTCACCTCCCCACGGTGCTGGGCGCGGTAGTGCCTGCCTACAACATTCCCGGCGTCAGCGGCGAGATCCGCTTCACTCCGCAGGCGCTGGCCGGAATCTTTATGGGGGCGGTGAGGAACTGGCGCGACCGGGCCATATCCGCCGCCAACCCGGGCCTGCACCTGCCGGATCAGCCGATCGTGGTGATGCACCGTTCGGACGGCAGCGGCACCACCTTCGTTTTCACCGACTATCTCTCAAAGGTCAGTCCCGAATGGAAGACGAAAGTGGGCGCGGGGACATCGGTGAACTGGCCGGTCGGGTTGGGTGGCAAAGGCAACGAAGGGGTGGCCGGCCTCATTCGCCAGATGCCCGGCTCCCTGGGCTACATCGAGCTGATTTATGCGCAGCAGAACCGCATCCCCTATGGCAGCGTGCAGAATGCCGCCGGCCAATTCGTGCGGGCCACCCTGGAAAGCACCACCGCGGCCGCCGCCTCGGTGAAAGACATGCCTGCGGATTTCCGGGTGTCCATTACCAACCCGCCCGGACGCGATGCTTACCCGATTGCCAGCTTCACTTGGCTGCTCATCCCCACGCGCTTGCGAGACGACGCCAAGGGCCGGGCCCTGCGCGATTTCCTTGACTGGATGCTGGCCGAAGGGCAGAGGATCGCGCCCCAGTTGAGTTACGCCCCGCTTCCGAAAGAAGTCGCCGACAGAGTGAAAACGACAATCGCACAAATTCAATAGGGGAGACAGATATGCGCAGCTCTGGCAGTGTCCGCCCGGTTCAGGCGCCGCTTTCTGGCGATCGTCGGCCTGCTCCGGCCGCCACACGAGTGCTGGTCGTCACCATGCTCATCGTTGCCACCGCGCGGGCGGGCGATCCTTCGCCCAACGACTGGCGCCGGGCCCTCCGGCAACTCGAAGCCAAGTTGGAGCAACTCAGCGCCCAGGTGCAGGCGCAGGCGGCGCAACTGCGCGAACAGGGCCTGCTGATGGAGCGGCAGCAGGCCGAGATCGAGCGGCTGCGGGCCGGGGTTTCCTCTGCGCCGCCCAAGCCCGCCGAGGCCCCGCAGATCGCTTCCGCCGTACCGGTTGCCCCGCCCGCCGGCCCGGCGCAGCAAGCCCTGGTCCAAACCGGGGATACGGCCGGGCAACTCGAGACGTTGCAGAAGGGCCTCGCCGGGTTCCGCTTCAGCGGAGACTTCCGCTACCGCCTGGACGTGCAGGCGCGCTCCGGGAACGCCCTGGCCGGACCGCTGCAGAACATCCGCAGCCGCTACCGCCTGCGGTTGAATGTGGATAAGGAACTCGATCCGCGCTTTGCCTTCCACCTTCAGCTCTCCACCGCGCCGCTGAACAACGGCATCACCAACGACCAGGACATGGGGGCCACGGTAGCCAAGCACCTTTTCACCATTGCGGAGGCCTACGTGGATTTCCACCCCTCCCCTCGGGCGACCATCAGAGGCGGGCGCATGGAAGAGGTGTTCGCGGACAACATGCGCTTTCTGTGGGACGACGATGTGCGCTTCAACGGCTTCCATCAGATTGCCGGCGTACCGCTGGGCCGCGGCTTCCTGGGCTTCCAGACGCTCGAGTTCAGAAGCGCCGAGTATTTCTTGAGCAGCCCGAATATTGCGGTTCTGCCCGCCAACTCGCCCTTCGCCGGCGCCGGCTTCGAGCCGGGCAAGAAAGTGCGCGACGCCATGCTGTTCCATCCCGGCTTCTTGCTGAAAGGCGGCTGGAGCAGCCGCTGGAAGCATCAGTTCAGCGGCGACGTCCAGCTTTACCGCAATCCAAACCAAATCCAGCTCGCATCGCTGCCCGCCGGCGTTCCGCTGGTGGTGAACAACACGCTGGGAGTAACCCTGTCGGGACCAATGACCGGCGCCGGAAACGCCACCACCACGCCGGGCGGCGCCATTTATGCTGCCGGACACTTCCAGGTCGCCCGCCTGGCCTACCGCCTAGAAAACAGCTCCTGGGCGCTTTGGGGGCATTCCGTCCCGGCCTGGGTTGACCTGCAGGTGGCGCGCAATATCGGCGCAGGAAAGTTGCGTGATGCCTTCATGGTCTCGGGCAATGCCGGCGCGGTGAAGGCCGCGGGAGACGTGCGTTTCCTGTACCAGTACGCCATCAAAGACGCCAACTCCCTGATCCCCCAGTTCACCGACGACGATCTGGGCACCGGCACGGGCGTGAATATCGCCGTTCATGCCCTACGGTTCGACCTCGGGCTCTCGCGCTTCTTGCAGTGGCAGAACCTGCTGTTCTTCCAGCAGGCGCGCCGCGCCAGCAACCCGCCCGAACATTTCTTTGTGCCGCTCCAAGGAGGCGCCCACACCACGTTTCGTTACCTGGGGCAACTGGCGTTCGTCTTCTAGATAGGGGGAAAGGAGGGTGCCATGGCCGGAGATAAGGAAGCAGAGGGGCAGATGAGAAAACCGGAGCCCGCACGACCCGGCCAGGCGGGAAGCGGCCAGGCGGGAATGATGAATTTTTTCGTCGAACTCGCGGAGAAGGCCTTCCCGAAGCAAGAGGAGGAGAAGAAAGAGGAAAAGTAGAAGTTTTCGCATGAGAGCTTTCTGGTCGCTGAAGCTGGGCTGCACATCCAACGCGCCGCCGCTGATCCGTGCGCACCGGGCTGCGGCCCTGACGCCGGTTTCCACGCGCTTTAACATTCCTGTAACAAAGCCTTGTTAGCCTGGGAGCATGCATTCTCCCGCTGTGCGCGAGCCGGAGCGAGAAGGCCGGCCGCAAACGAGGTGGAGCACCGCCCGGCCGGGCGGCCGCCCGATTCGCGCGGCGGGTGGCTTCCGATTGGCCGACCCGCTGTTCCGCTACGCCATGCTGGCCTGCGCCGCCAGTATCCTGGGCGCGGTGGCACTGATTGCCGGTGAGCTGGTCGTTCATTCCCGCCTGCCCTGGCAGAAGTTCGGGTTGCGCTTTTTCGTCAGCCGGGCCTGGGACCCGGTGGCCGGCCAGTTCGGCGCATTGCCGTTCATCTACGGCACGCTGGTGTCCTCGTTGATCGCCCTGGTCCTGGCGGTTCCCCTGTCCATCGGAGTCGCCGTGTTCATTACCGAAATGTGTCCCCGTCCGCTGCGGGCTCCGCTTTCCTTCGCCACCGAACTGCTGGCAGCGATCCCCAGCGTGGTTTACGGCCTTTGGGCCATCTTTGTTCTGGCGCCGCTGCTGCGCCAACACGTGCAGCCCTGGCTGGCGCGGCGTCTGGGCTGGACGGGGCTGTTCGAAGGCCCGCCCTACGGGGTGGGCATGCTGGCCGCAGGAGTGATCCTGGCCATCATGATCGTTCCCATCATTTCCTCCATCACCCGGGAGGTGATGGTGGCTGTTCCGCAACAGCAGCGCGAAGCGGCGCTGGCGCTCGGCGCTACACGCTGGGAAATGATTCGGGTGGGGGTGCTGCGCAATGCCCGCGTGGGAATCCTGGGTGCCGTAATCCTGGGCTTGGGCCGCGCCCTGGGCGAGACCATGGCAGTCACCATGGTGATCGGGAACCGCCCGGAAATTTCGCGCTCGTTGTTCGCGCCCGGCCATACCATGGCCAGTGTGATCGCCAACGAGTTCACGGAAGCGACCAACGACCTCTACCTGCAGGCGCTGATGGAAATCGGCCTGGCGCTGTTTCTCCTCACCATTCTTGTCAACATGGCCGCGCGGTTGTTGGTCTGGACGGCAACGCGCGGCCTTCCGGCAGGCGTCCATGCGCAATGACCCGGAATACTCGGTCAGGGAAGTGCGCCCGTTGGTGGCCTGGCGCCGCCGCATGACCGACCGCCTGGCCACGCTGGCGGCCGCCGGCGCCGCGCTGCTGGTGCTGGCGCCGCTGCTGGCCATCTTCGGCCACCTGGTCTACCGGGGCGCCGGCTCGCTCAGCCTGGCCTTGCTCACCCAAACGCCCAGACCAGTGGGAGAGCCCGGCGGAGGCATGGGGAATGCCATTGTGGGCTCCGGGCTGATCCTGGCCATCGCCTGCCTGCTGGGTGTGCCGCTGGGCCTCGGCGCGGGTATCTACCTGGCGGAGTACGGTCGCGGCCGGTTCGCCGCGCTGGTGCGCTTTATGGCCGACGTGCTGAACGGCGTGCCTTCCATTGTCATCGGCATCGCCGCTTATTCGCTGATTGTGCTGCCGCAGCAGCACTTCTCGGCGTTCGCCGGAGGAGCGGCGCTGGGGATCATGATGGTGCCGACGATGACGCGGGCCACCGAAGAGGTATTGCTGATGGTGCCCAACTCCATTCGCGAGGCCGCCTTGGGGCTGGGCATCCCGCGCTGGCGGACGGTGGTTTCCATAACCCTGCGCACGGCCGCTCCTGGCGTGGTCACCGGCGTCATGCTGGCCTTCGCCCGCGTCGCCGGCGAAACGGCGCCGCTGCTGTTCACCGCTTTCGGCAACCAGTTCTGGAGCCTGGACCCCAGACAGCCGACCGCAGCGCTGCCGCTGCAAATCTTCACCTATGCCGTCTCGCCGTTTGACGAGTGGCACCGGCAGGCCTGGGCCGGGGCGCTGGTGCTGATTGTGCTCATCGTCTCCGCGGTGGCGGTGGTGCGCATCGTTGCCCATCGCGGGATGCTGAAGGGGCAGGGCTGATGGGAGTGGAAATCCAGGTCGAGGGCCTGAGCGCCTGGTTCGGGGACACGCAGGCCCTGTACGACCTCACCCTCTCGATCCCGCCCAAGCACGTCACCGCGATTATCGGCCCGTCCGGCTGCGGCAAATCCACCTTCATTCGCTGCCTGAACCGCATGCACGAGACCAGCCCGATCGCCCGGGTGCGGGGCCGCGTGCTCATCGGCAACATGGACGTGTACGACAAGGGCACCTCGCCGGTGGAAGTGCGGCGCCGGGTGGGCATGGTGTTCCAGAAGCCCAACCCGTTTCCCGCCCTGTCCATTTACGATAATGTGGCGGCCGGGCTGAAGCTGAACGGGTTCCGCAACCGGCGCCGCCTCGACCAGGTTGTGGAGCGCGCCCTGCGCATGGCCGCCCTGTGGGACGAAGTCAAGGACGACTTCCGCCGCAAGTCGGGTGCCAGCCTGTCGGGCGGCCAGCAGCAGCGCCTGTGCATCGCCCGGGCCCTGGCCGTCGAGCCGGAGGTGCTGCTCATGGATGAACCCGCTTCGGCTCTCGACCCGATCTCCACGGCCAAGATCGAGGACTTGATCTTCCAGTTGAGAGAGGGCTACACCATCGTCATCGTTACCCACAACATGCAGCAGGCCGCGCGAGTCGCCGAGTTCACCGGGTTCTTCCTGATGGGCCGGTTGATCGAGTACGACGAAACCAAGAAGATCTTCACCAATCCCTCGAACCAGCAGACCGAGGCCTACATCACGGGCAGGTTTGGATGACGCGCCTTCGCTTTCAGCAGGGACTCGATGAGCTGAAGCAGAAGCTGCTGGCCATGGGCGGCCTGGCAGAACAGGCCGTGGACCGCGCCGTGGAGGCCTACCGGCGGCGGGACGCCTCTTTGTGTCAGCTTGTGCTGCAGGGCGAGCCGCCCATCAACATGGCGGAACGCGAAATTGACGAGCTCGCGCTCGACCTGCTGGCCATGCAACAGCCCATGGCTGTGGACCTCCGGTTTATCGTCGCCGTGCTGAAGATCAACGCCGACCTGGAACGTGTGGGCGACCAGGCCGTGAACATCGCCGAGCGAGTGCGCGACCTCCTGGAGCTGCCGCGCGTGGAGCTGCCCGCGGATATCCCCAGCATGGCCTCGATGACCCGCAACATGGTCCGGCAGGCCCTGGAGGCCTTCATTGGCGCCGATGCCGACCTGGCCGAGATGGTTCTCCGCATGGACGATCACGTGGATCGCCTGAACCGGGAGACCTTCCGGTCCGTGAACGAACTGGCTCAGAAATCACCGGAGGCCGCGCGCCAGGCTATCGACGTGCTGCTGATCTCTCGCAACCTGGAGCGCGTGGCCGACCACGCCACCAACATCGCGGAGGATGTGATTTTCTGGGTGCGCGGCGCCGACGTGCGGCACCATTTTGGTCCTCACGTGCCCTCTAAGGCCGGCCCTGGGGGCGAGAGTTCATGACAGAACCTACGATCATATTCGTGCTGCTGCTGGTGTTGGCGGCCGAGTTCGTCAACGGCTGGACCGACGCTCCCAATGCCATCGCGACTGTCGTTTCGACCCGCGTGCTGCGCCCCTACACCGCCGTGGTGATGGCCACGGCTCTGAATATCGTCGGCGCCTTCTCGGGCATCGCGGTGGCCGAAACCATCGGGAAAGGTTTCGTGCGGGCCGAGGTCATAAACCTCAAGACCATCGCGGCGGCCATGATTGGCATCGTGGTATGGAGCACGCTGGCCTGGTGGCGCGGCTTGCCCACCAGCGAGAGCCACGCCCTGGTGGCTGGGCTGACCGGGGCCGGACTGGCCACTGCCGGGCCCGAGGCCCTGGTCTGGGACGGCTGGGCGAAGGTCTTCAAGGGCCTGGGTTTTTCCACCTTTCTCGGCTTCAGCGGCGGCCTGCTGCTGATGGCGCTGACTTACCACACCTTCTTCCGCGCCCATCCCGGAACCGTGCGGGGCTTGTTCGGCAGGCTGCAGATCCTCTCCTCGGCCTTCATGGCCTTTACCCACGGCAGCAACGACGGGCAGAAGTTCATCGGCGTTTTCGCTTTGACGCTGTTCCTGGGCGGCCTGTCGCCTACCTTTGCTATCCCCAGCTGGGTGATCTGGGTTTGCGCGCTGACGATGGGGATGGGGACAGCGGTGGGCGGTTGGCGCATCATCCGCACCATGGGCCTGCGCCTCACCAAGCTGGAACCGGTCCATGGCTTTTGCGCGGAAACCGCAGCGGCCATGACCATCGAGCTGGCCACCCGTTTCGGCATCCCCCTCAGCACCACCCACACCATCAACACCGCTATCATGGGCGTGGGCTCGATCCGCCGCTTCTCCGGCGTGCGCTGGGGCGTTGGCCGGGAGATCATCGCCGCCTGGGTGCTCACCTTTCCGGTGGCGGCCGGCATCGGTTGGGGCATGACCAAACTTCTCTCGTTCATCTGGGACTGAATGCGCTACGAGCCGCCCCGGTGCAGCAAACAACACAGAAACTGCCCCGCGGGAACTCGCGGGAGTCGCCTCGGAACATGAGCCTGCTCGGCGCTCTGGTGTTCCCGGCTATCCGCCTGTATTTCCCAATGCTGACCGCGTTCGCAACGCCTTGCCCACCGTGCAAGGTCTAAGTGCCAAGGTCCAGGGTCTGAACAGCGACGCCGCAGCGGCAGGAGGCTTGGGACTTGCGGCTTTGTACCCTGCGGTTACAACGCCCCGGCCAGCAGCTTTAGCGTGGCGATCAGCAGCACCACGCCCAGCCTGCGTGGCTACCGGCGCGCGGATCTCCGAAGTGCTGGGGCCTGCCTGGAAGCATGTGGATCTGAACTCAGCCACAATCATGGTCAAGCAGCGCGTGTGGCACTAGGGGATCGGCCGGCCGAAGTCACAGCGACGTGAACGCGTGCTGGGCAGCGGCGGCGCTATCTCCTATGCCGGCATCGGAGGGATTGTGGCCAAGGCC
>CAYVGN010000062.1:3452-10699 GCA_964451215.1 uncultured Acidobacteriota bacterium | reverse complement strand
GGCGGGACGGTCCACGATCACCTCGAAGTGGGCGCGGCGCAGCAGGGTCTCGGTGGTGGGGCCGACGGGATCCACGGCAATGGAGCGGGCCGGGTCCAGGCCGATCACCACCACGTCCACACCCAGTTCCCTGGCCACCCGCAGAATGCCCTTGCCTGCCTCGCGGTCGCGCTCGACGCGGGTGACGGCCTCCAGGCCGTGGGCCTTTACCAATTCCGCGCTGCGGCGCAGGGCCTCGGCGGCGCGCCGCTCCTCTTCCGGCAGTTCGGTTCCCAGGCTCAGCGTGAGCGGCACTTCGATGACCGAGACGAGAAAGATCTGGCCTTTCTGCTCCTGCCCCAGCCGGCAGGCCAGCTCCACCGCACGCTCCTCGTGGAGGAAGCCGCGGATGGGAACCAGGATGCGCCGCATGGCGCTGACGCTGGCGCGCGCCTGGGCCACTTCGGCGGGCAACTGCGGCCGCCGGCGCAGCGCCCAGACAAGCAGAACCAGCAGGACGAGCGCGACAACTGTTACGAAGATCGCGTAGGGATGCTGCTCAATCATGTAGGAGGCTTTAGGCTATAGGCTATAGGCTTTAGGCTTTAGGCTTCAGGCTTTAGGCTATAGGCTCTAGGCTACAGGCTTTAGGCTATAGGGTTTAGGCCCGAACCTCAAGTCGTGCCGGCGAAGTGAAGCGCCAGGGTGGCCAGCGTGCGGACCGCCACGCCTGAGGCGCCCTTGGCGATGTACGCCTTGGCCTCTTCCACCCAGGCCGTGCCGGCGATGTCCAGGTGAATCCAGGGCGTGTCGCCGACAAACTCCTTCAGGAACATAGCCGCGGTAATGGCCCCACCATAGCGGCCGCCGGTGTTCTGGATGTCGGCAATGTAGCTGCGGATCTGCTCGCGGTAATCGTCGTCCAAGGGCAGTTGCCACATCCTTTCGCCGCAGGCGCGAGCAGCGGCCATGAACTGATCCAGGAACTTCAGGTCGTTGGCGAACACGCCGACGTTGACGCTGCCGAGCGCCACGGCGCAGGCGCTGGTGAGGGTGGCGGCGTCTACCAGATGCGTGGAGCCCTGCGTGCGGGCGTAGTGCAGGGCGTCGGCCAGGACCAGGCGCCCCTCGGCATCAGTGCTGATCACCTCGATGGTCTTGCCGGACATGGCCACCTGGACGTCGCCGGGCTTCTGGGCACGCCCCCCGGGCATGTTCTCCGTGGCGGGGATGAAAGCCTGCACGCGGAGGCGGGGCCGGAGCTGGGCGATGGCGCGCATCGCCGCGATCACGGTCGCCCCGCCAGCCATGTCGTACTTCATCTTCTCCATGCCTTCGGCCGGCTTGATGGAGATGCCGCCGGTATCGAAGGTGATTCCCTTGCCCACTAACCCCAGCAGCGGAGTCTGGGGCGCGCCTTCGGGCTGATAGCGGAGCACGATGAGAGCCGGCGGCTCAGCACTGCCGCGGGCCACGGCCGCAAAGGCGCCCATCTTCAGCGCCTCGATCGCTTCCCGGTCGAGCACTTCGCACTGCAGCCCCACCTCGGCCGCCATGGCGCGGGCGCGCTCGGCCAGGGTGGTGGGGGTCATGCGGTTGCTTGGTTCGTTGATCAGTTCGCGGGCGAGGTTCTGGGCCTCGGCGATGATGCGCGAGCGTTCGGCCGCCTCCGCCAGGTGGGGCTGGGCGTCGCCACTCAACCCGGCCAGCGTCAGCCGCTCGATCCGCTTCTTCTCTTCCTTCTTGTCGGTCTTGTATCTGTCCGGGTCGAAGTCGGCGACGATGGCACCCTCGACGACCGCGCTGGCGGTTTCGGCGTCGCCCAGGCTCCCCTCGGGGAGAAAAGCGCACTCGGAAATGGACCTGGACTTGAGGAAGCGAGCGGCGGCTCCGGCGGCGCGGCGCAGTTCCGGGCCGGCGAAGCGCTCGCGCTTGCCGCCCCCCACCACCAGCAGGCGCCGCGCCCTCAGGCCCTCCGGGCGGTGGAACAGGGCGGTCTCGTAGGGCTTGCCGGTGACCTCGCCGGCGTCAATGACTCCCTGGAGGAACTGGCGCAGGGCCTCCAGTTTCTGCAAGCGCGGGCCGAAGACCTCCTCTTTCTCGAACACAACGACCGCCAGCGCCTCGGTCTCAAGCTGCTCGGGCGTGTCAAAGCTCAGTTGGATCTGCATACTCCAACGCTCAAGTTCAAAGTTGGTGCTTCGAGAAGCAAGCTGCGGCGGCAACCGCCTTTAAACCTTAAACCTTGAACTCGGAACCTGGAACTTTGAACTGTTGAGGCGGATGGCCTGTCGCGCTTCCTGCTCTGCCTGGCGGCGGCGCTCGGCCTCGCGCTTGTCGTAGGCGCGCTTGCCGCGGGCCAGGGCGATCTCCACCTTGATGCGGCCGTTCTTCAGGTACATGCGGGTAGGCACCAGGGTGTAGCCGCGCTCCTCGACCTTCCCGATCAGCCGCCGGATTTCCTGCTTGTGTAGCAACAGCTTGCGGGTCCGCAACGGATCGTGGTTGTAAATGTTGCCGTGGCTATAGGGGCTGATGTGACAGTTGAGCAGCCACAGCTCGCCCTGCTTCACGTCCGCATAGCTATCGCGCAGGTTGACCCGGCCCTCCCGGATGGATTTGACTTCCGTCCCGGTCAACGCCACACCCGCCTCGAAACGCTCCTCGAGGTGGTAATTGTGGGAAGCCTGGCGGTTAACGGTGAGTACCCTCTCGCCTTGCTGTCCGGGCATGCAGTTTTTTTCGCCGCCCCCTCAACGTTCCGGTTTCCTTTGCCGTCAACACCAAGGATGGTACCACAGGGGGCGGGTGAGCGCACTGCTCCCGGAACGCCATGATAGATTGAGATGCTTATGGAACTGCTTTGGCATCAATTGATTAGGCCGGCACACCGCTTCCTTGTCCTGGTCTTGCTGGTCAGCCTCGTCCCGGCCTTGGCCCAGGCCGACAAGGGCGATAAGCATTACAAGGCGGGCCGCAAGGCCGAGTTGCACAACGAGCTGGACGCGGCCCTGCTGAACTACGAGCGGGCGCTGCAAACCGACCCGGCCAATGCCAGGTACAAGCTGGCGGTCCACCGCCTGCGGTTTGCGGCGGCTGTCCGGCACGTGGACCAAGGGCAGAAACTGCGGGCAGCGGGGAAGCTGCCGGAAGCGATCAAGGAGTTCGAGACGGCGTTCGGTATTGATCCCTCGCTGGCCATCGCAGAACAGGAGTTGCGCCGGACGGTGAGCCTGCTGGAGGCGCAGAAGGCGGGCGCGCCGCCTGTGGCGCCGCCTAAGCCGCCCAACCCACGCGAGCAGGCCGAAACGGAGTCCCAGGACCGGCTCTCCCAGGTCGAGGGCCCGGTGGCCCTGACGCCGCCCTCGCGCGCCCCCATCACCTTGCACGCCACCAACGAGGCCAGGATGTTGTTCGAGACGATCGGCAAGCTGGCCGGCATCAATGTCCTGTTCGATCCCGACTACCAGAGCCGCCGCGTCACCATTGATCTGAACAACGTCACCCTGGAACAGGCGCTCGACCACCTGACGGTGCTCACCAAGAGCCTGTGGAAGCCGCTGACCTCCAACACCATCCTGGTTTACTCGGAGACCAAGCGGCGCGAACTGGAGCCGCACGTGGTCAAGACCTTTTACCTTTCCAACACCATACAGCCGCAGGAGATCACCGAGCTGGCGCAGACCATCCGGAACCTATTGGACGCCACCAAGATCGCCCAGGTGAACTCGCAGAACGCGATCGTGATGCGGGACACGCCAGACAAGGTGGCCATCGCCGAGAAGATCATCAACGACATTGACAAGGCCAGGCCGGAGGTGGTGATTGACGTGGCGGTGCTGCAAGTGCGCCGCGACCGCGCGCGGGAGCTGGGAATCTTCCCCGGAAGTCCCGGACTGCGGGTTCCGCTGACCTTCACGCCGCAGGGGGTGGGGACGACCACAACGCAGGCGGGCGACGGCACCCAGACGCCAACCACGGGCGTCACGGCCGCCGGGGTGACGCTGGCGCGGCTGGGGCGGCTGAGCAGCAACGACTGGAGCATGGTTCTTCCCGGCGGCGCCTTGAACCTGCTGCTGAGCGACGCCAACACCCGCCTGCTTCAGAATCCCCAGGTGCGCGCCTCCGACGGGCAGCCTGCCAAGCTGCGCATTGGGGAGCGCATCCCCGTAGCCACCGGCAGCTTCCAGCCCGGCATCGGCGGCGTCGGCATCAACCCTCTGGTCAACACCCAGTTCCAGTACATTGACGTGGGCGTGAACCTGGACATTACCCCGCGAATGCACGCGGAGCGCGAGATCTCCATGAAGTTGGTGGTGGAGGTCTCCTCGGTGACGTCGCGGGTGAATATCGGCGGGATTGACCAGCCCATCATCGGGCAGCGGCGGGTGGAAGAAGACATCCGGCTGCGGGAGGGAGAGACCAACGTTCTCGCCGGCATCGTCGAGAACCAGATCGAGAGTTCGCTCTCGGGGATCCCAGGGCTGTCGCAGATCCCGCTGTTGAAGTACCTGTTCTCCTCGACGCGGCAGACGCTGGCCGAGAACGAGGTGTTGATCCTGCTGACGCCGCACATCGTACGGGGACAGCAGTTGACGGTGCTGAACCTGAAGGGGATTGACGTGGGGACGGCCACCAATGTGCAGTTGCGGACGCGAGCAGAGGTTACGGCGCCGCCGCTGCCGGCGGCCTGGGGCGGGGGCGCGGCGCCCGCCGCCGAAGGGAGGCCAGCGGCGGAAGGGCCGCGGGCCGCGCCGACGACGCCAGCAGCGGCGCCCACTCTACCGGCCGGGCCGACTACGCCCGGCGCGACCGCCCCGGCTGCGCCCGAGCCTGCGGCTCCGACCCGCGCGCCCGAAGCCGCACCGGAGACCAGACCCGCACCCGCGGCGCAGACTGAGCGAGCCACCGAGAACGCCGCGCTGCGCTTCGACGGGGCCCTGTACAATCAGCCAGTGGGCAATACCTTCCCCGTCAGCATCCTGATTGACAACGCGGTCAACGTGTACTCCATCCCGTTCCAGTTGCACTACGATTCGAAACTGCTCAAACTGGTGAACGTCATCCAGGGTGACTTCCTGGCACGGGATGGGCAGGCGGTGGCCGTGGTGCAGCAGGTAGACGACGTGGCGGGCACCGCAACCATAACCTTGACCCGCCCGCCGGGCACACCCGGCATCTCTGGTTCGGGAGCGCTGGCCACCGTCACCTTCCAGGGCGTGGCGCGCGGCGAAGCGACACTGAATGCTCTGGCGACCGCCGCGCGCAGCGCCGCCCAGGAGCGCATCCCGGTCAGGGGCAACCAGGCCCGCCTGGTAATCCGCTGAGGGAGAAAGCGCAGATTTCGCAGACTGCGCGGGTGGGCGGAAACAGATGAGGGAGGGCACGCCTAGGGCCCGGCTTGAGACGGGCCGCAGTTGGCAAGGGACGAAGATAGGATGCTGGACACGGGTAGAAAGCAACAAGCAGGCCTCAGCTTGGTGGAGCTGATTGTTTCCTTCACCATCCTGCTGATCCTTACCACGGCCGCGCTGCCGCTGGCGCGCGTCCAGATCAAGCGGGGGAGGGAGCGCGAATTGCGCTACGCGCTGCGCCAGATGCGCGAAGCGATTGACCGCTACAAGGACGCCGCCGACCGCGGGCTGATCCAGGTGAAGGTGGGAACGGAGGGCTACCCGCCCGACCTGGAAACCCTGGTGAACGGGGTCAACATCGTGGGCCAGCCGGACAAGAAGTTCAAGTTCCTGCGCCGCATCCCGCGCGACCCGATGACTAACTCGTTGGATTGGGGGCTGCGGTCCATGCAGGACGACCCCAAGTCCACCACCTTCGGCGGCCAGAATGTTTTCGACGTCTACACCAAGAGCCAGGATACAGCGCTGGACGGGAGCAAGTACTCGGACTGGTAGGGAGGCAGGTTAACAACACAGCCACTTGCTTCAGCACCCTGTTGAACCCGGTCCTATGATTTCCAACTCACGCAATCCGGCCAGGGGGGAACGGCGCCAGAGGAACCGCCCCGGCTGTCGGGGTTTCACCCTGGTCGAGTTGATGATCGTGGTCTCGATCATCCTCATCCTCATCTCGGTGGCAGCGCCCATCTACCGCAACGCGGTGATCCGGGCCAAGGAAGCAGTACTGCGAGACAACCTGTTCACCCTGCGCCAGCTCATTGACGAGTACACGCTGGACAAGCAGAAGGCGCCGCAGTCGCTGGAAGACCTGGTGACGGCCGGCTACATCCGGGAGGTCCCGCGCGACCCGTTCACCAACACCAACAGCACCTGGCAGGTGGTGACGGAGGACGCGCTGATGGCGGTGGACCAGAGCGCCCCGGGGATCATAGATGTCAAGAGCGGTTCGGATCGCGTCTCACTCGACGGCGCCCCATATAATACCTGGTAGCCTTCCCCAACCTCCGAAAGGACCAGAGCCGCAGCCGTCCGGCGTTCAGGCGCGCGACAGTTCCCGCCAGAGGGCGCGGTAGTAGCGCATCAGCCGCTCCGGTTCCTTGCTCTCGGGAATCTCGGCCAGGGTGAAGCGGTCGTAGCCGGTGGCGTTCATCAGCGAGAACAGCTCGCGCCACGGGTAGTTGCTCCACAGTTCGTTGATGTGGCAGCTCTTGAGGAAGGGACGCAGCAGCTCGAAGTTCTGCTTCACCGAGCCGTTGACCACGTCGGTGGGGTTCGAGTTCCAGCAGACCCCCACGCTGGAGTGTTTCGAGTGGTCCATGATGGTGCGGATGTTGGAGGGGATCTGGGTGCCGCGGCCGTGCACCTCCAGCCAGATCTCCACCCCGTAGCCCTTGGCGAACTCGCCGCACCGGGCCAGCGCCGCGCCGATCTGCTTCAGGGTGACCGCCTCGGGCACTCCCGGCGGGAAGCCGTTGGGGCGCACCTTTACGCCGACCGCGCCGACGTCGTGGGCCAGCACCACGAACCTCCCGGTCTCCTCTATGTTGCGCTCCACCTCGGCGGGGTTTGCGGAGTGATACTCGCAGGTGCTGCCCAGGCTCAGCAACTGCACCTTGGAAGCCCGAAACGTCTGCTTCACTTTCTCCCGCTCTTCCTTGGTGAGGGTGGGCTCGACGCCGTGCTTGTGGGTGGTGCGAAGTTCGACCCCTTCGAAGCCGGCTGCCTCGCAGTTCTTGATGATCGTCGGAATGTCCCATTCCCTTGCCAGGTTGTAAGTCACCAGGCCTAACTGCATCTATTACCTCCCGGCCGAAGAACAACTGGAAGTTTGCCGTTTAAGGTTTAAGGTTTAAG
>CAYVGN010000062.1:0-3352 GCA_964451215.1 uncultured Acidobacteriota bacterium | reverse complement strand
GTTTAAGGTTTAAGGTTTAAGCTTTAAGCTTCAAGGTTCGAAGGGGACGGAGCGCCGAGAGGCGCCTGGCCCACAGGAACCAAAAGCAACCCAAGGCATAGACTTTAAACCCTAAACGTTGAAGGTCAAAGATGAAACACAGCCGCCGCGAGTTTTTGAAGGGGTCGGCGGCGGTGCTGGCACCGGCAGGCGCCGGATTGGCCGCCACCGCCACCGTGCAGACGCCAGCGGCCGGGCCGCGCGTCCACCAGCCGGAGGGCCGGGCGCTGGAGCGCCTCTCCAACAATCTGTTCCTGTTCCGCGACACCTGCAACGTCTTCCTTTTGAAGGACGGCGACCGCGGGCTGCTGGTGGACTTCGGGTCGGGTGCCGTGCTGGAGCACCTGACCGAGGCCGGGGTGAGCAAGGTGGACTGGCTGCTGCACACCCACCACCACCGGGACCAGTGCCAGGGCGATCACCGCGCGGTGGCCGCCCGCATTCCCATCGCCGTTCCCTCCCACGAGCGGCATTACTTCGCCGAGGCCGAGAACTTCTGGCGTAATCGCCGCGTCTTCCACCTCTACAACGTCCGCAATGACTTTTTCACCGTCACCCGCGACATCCCGGTGGACCGCGACCTGCGCGACTACGAGGTGTTCCGCTGGGGCCGCTACGAACTGCTGGTGCTGCCCACCCCGGCGCACACGCTGGGCTCTGTCGCGCTGCTGGCGCAGGTGGACGGCCGCAAGGTGGCGTTCTCGGGCGACCTGGTGCACTCGCCCGGCAAGGTGAAGAACCTCTACGACCTGCAGTACAACTACGCGGCGGTGGACGGCGTGGACTTCGCGGTCCACTCCCTTAGCCGCCTGCGGGAAGCCGGGCCCGAGCTGATGTGTCCCTCGCACGGGGAGCCCTTCGCCAACCCCGACGCCGGGCTGGCGTCGCTGGCAGCCAAGCTCAAGACCTGGTACCAGTTCTACGGCCAGCGTAACCTGACCGCCGAGAGCCAGTTGAAGCCGGTGACGCCCCACCTGGTGGCGGGTGTGGCCACCACCTCCTCCTTCTACGCCATCCTCAGCGACAGCGGCAAGGCCATGTTCATTGACTACGGCTCGGCCAGCGGCAATTTCTTCAGCTCCCTGATGAACGCCACGGCGGTGAAGGACCGCATCCGCTTCGTCGAGCACTCCATCCCGGAGTTGCGCTCCCGCTACGGGATGAAGTCGGTGGAGGTGGTCATGCCCAGCCACATGCACGACGACCACCTCAACGGCTTCCCCTACCTGCAGCGCCACCACGGCACCCGGGTGTGGTGCTACGAGAACATGAAGGACGTGCTGGAGCACCCGCGAAACTACAACCTGGGGTGCATCCTGGGGGAGCCGATTCGGGTGGACCGCACGTTCCGGAACGAGGAGAAGTTCCGCTGGGAGGAATACGAGTTCACCGTCAGCCACGCGCCCGGCCACACCGACTACCAGATGGCGCTGTTCGCGACCATTGACGGGCGGCGGACGGCGTTTACCGGCGACAACTGGTTCCCGGCCCCAGCCGGCGCCGACTACCAGATACGCCACAATGTCATCTTTCGCAACCACATCGAAAGCGGCGACCACGTGAAGTCCATCGAGCGCGTCCTGAAGGAAGAGCCGGAGTGGCTGGCTCCCGGACACGGTGAGCCCTTTCGGGTGACGCGGGCGATGCTGGAAGCTACGCGGGTGCGCATGGCCGAGCAAAAAAGGATCTTCGAGGACCTCATCGCCGGCGAAGATGCCGACTACGGCCTGGACCCCAGTTGGGCCTCGATCTATCCCTACCAACTGGTGGGCCAGCGGGGCGGGACGGTGGGGTTGCAGGTGAGGATCCGCAACTACCGGGCGCGGCCGTCAAAAGTTCAAGTAACACTTGAAGTTCCTCCCGGCTGGGACTCCCGGCCCCAGCAGGCGCAGTTCGAGGTTCCGGCCATGGCTTCAGGTAGCTCGGATTTCTCGCTCACCATTCCGCGCGACTGGCCGCAATACAAGCCCCGCGTGGCCCTGGCCGCCGACATCACCAGCGACAGCCATTACTTGGGCCAGATCGCTGAAGCAGTCGCCGACGTGGTTTAGGCGCCCGGCAGGGCGCAGCAACAGTAGAAACAGCACGAATATGCGATCCGACGGACGGCAACCGAACCAACTACGCCCGGTGCGCATCACCCCTAACTTCATCCCGACCGCCGAGGGGTCGGCGCTGATCGAGATAGGGCGCACCCGGGTCATTTGCACCGCGACACTGGAAGCCAGCGTGCCGCCGTTCCTGCGCAATAGCGGGAAAGGCTGGGTGACCGGCGAGTACGGGATGCTGCCGCGCTCCACACAGGTACGCACGCCACGCGAGTCCTCGCGCGGCCGCGTCTCCGGCCGCACCCATGAGATCCAGCGGCTAATCGGCCGCGCGCTGCGCGCCGTGACCGACCTGACCACCTTCGGCGAGCGGACGGTGTGGCTGGACTGCGACGTGATCGAGGCCGACGGCGGCACCCGCACGGCCTCCGTCACCGGCGCCTGGCTGGCCATGTCGCTGGCTTTCGACCGCCTCCTCCAGCAGGGCGACCTGAAGGCTTCCCCGCTCATTGACTATCTGGCGGCCATCAGCGCCGGTATCGTTGACTCTGTGCCCCTGCTCGACCTGACTTACGAGGAAGATTCGGCAGCCGAGGTGGACATGAACCTGGTGCTGACCGGCAGCGGGCGTCTTGTCGAGGTACAGGCGACAGCCGAGCAGCGCCCATTCGAGTACGCTCAACTGGCGGAGCTGCTGACGCTGGGGCGCGCCGGCATCGAAAGTCTGATCGAGCGGCAGAAGGCTATCGCCCCGCTGCGGGCGCCGGTTCCGAAAGCGTAGCAGCCGGCTTCAGCCCAGCGACCGCGTGCGTGCGCGATGTCGGCCGAAGCAGCGACTCAAGACGTTGATCCTTTACGCAGCAACCTCTAATCCCGGGAAACTGGCGGAATTTTCTGCGGCGGCACGCGGCACAGCGATCGCCGTTCAGCCCTTGCCCGGGGTTGGTTCCCTGCCCCCTCCCGCTGAAGACGGCGCCACCTTCGTGGAGAACGCCCAGAAAAAAGCGGCGCACTACAGCCGCTTGGCCGGCGGCCTGGTATTTGCCGACGATTCCGGCCTGGAGGTGGAGGCGTTGGGAGGAGCGCCGGGCGTGCGCTCGGCGCGCTACGCGGACCCGGGAGCCACCGACGCCCGCAACAACCAGAAGCTGCTGGCCGAACTCGGCCCGACACCTGCCGGACAACGGAAGGCGCGCTTTGTCTCGGTGATCGCCCTGGCCCAAGGGGGCCGCCTCCTGGGCACCTTTGAAGGCTCCGTCGAGGGC
>CAYVGN010000061.1:8765-10739 GCA_964451215.1 uncultured Acidobacteriota bacterium | reverse complement strand
GCGGCGCCTGGATGATGATGCCAACGCCGGGACACCGCAGCGTCAAGAGTCTGTACAGGCGCTCCCAGGCGCCGCGCCGTGAACCTTCTCCGGTGGCCACCGCGCGGCCGGAAACGGCCCCGGTGAGTGCCCAGCCCGCTGGCGCTCCACAATCGCCGCCCACAGCAGCGCCCGCCGCGCCGACAGCGGCACCCCCGCAGGCGACGCCGACAGCCGCGCCGGGCAGCGTCCCGGGGGCCCTTCCGGCTCCGCCTGCTGCGTCCGTCTCGCGGGAGGAGGAAGCAGCGGACACTCGTCTCAAGGTTGCTTTGAGGCTGCTCGAGCGGCAACAGGTTGGCCCGGCACGGGAAGTCTTGCAGGACGTGGTGGGGAAATACCCGCGCAGCCAGGCTGCGATGCAGGCGCGCGATCTTCTGGTGCAACTGCCCGAGCCACTGCCGGCGCCACGGCCGTCGCCACCGGCCCGCACCGCTCCGGCGGTGCCTGCTCGCGCAGGTGGGCAACCGGCGCCCGCCGCCGCGGTTGGGGAGGATACGCCCCCTGCCGGCAAACGGGTGTTTACGTCCGACGACCTGCCGCGGGGCGTTCGCCCGGCAGGGGAGCGGCGCCCGGTTCCCCTCCCGCCCTCGCTCCAGGCTGCCCAGGTTCCCGTCGAGAGTGTCAAGGCCTCCACGCAGGACGACCTGCGCGTGGTTTCGGCCGGCCAGGAACAGGGGCAGTTGGTCCTGCAGGTGGAGTACACGCTGCTCAGCCAGCACAGCCGCCCGGTCTTTGTGGGCGCCTGGGTGCAGGTCGGTTCCGTCTCGCGCTACTTCGGTTACAGTCCGCCGGTCGCGCCCGGCCGCGGCACGGTAAGGGTTGTGCTGGTGGGCGCACCGGCCGATGTCTCCACTCTGCGCATTGCCTTTCTTGAGTCGGGCGGGCAACGTTTCCTGGTCAAGGACGTCACCCTGCAAAGATGAGCTCTTGCCTGGGCCCAGCACAGAACCCCCGGTGGCCGGCGGCTCTCCTGGTCGGGTTGGTGGCATCGGCTCTTGGCTGCTCGGCCGGCAAGCCCACTGCCGCCAAGCCCCGCGTCGCTGTAGTGGTGAAGGCGCTGGACAGCGAATTCTGGCTGCAGTTGAAGAAGGGCGTGGATTCGGCCGCGGCGGCGCACCCGGAACTGGAAGTCTCCATTATGGCGCCGCCCCGCGAGATTGACATTGACCAGCAGGTGGCCCTGCTGGAAAATCAGGTGGCAAAAAAGGTGGCGGTGCTGGTGGTGGCGCCGGCCGGGGTGGGGCAGGTGGTTCCGGTGTTGGAACGTGGCCGCGCCGCCGGCATCCCGGTGATATTGGTGGATACCGACGCTCCCTGGGAACCCAAGCTGAGCTTTGTGGGCACCGACAACCGGCTGGGCGGCCGGCTGGCCGGCGACTTCCTGGTGAAACGCCTGAACGGGCGCGGAAGGGTGGCCCTGCTCACCGGCATTCCGGGCGTGGAGACCCACGAGGCCCGCGCGGTGGGCTTCCGCGAGGCCCTGGCCGCCGCGCCCGCCGTCCGGATTGTGGCCGAGCAGCCCGCCAACAGCGAGCGGGCCCTGGCCATGACCGTCATGGAGAACATCCTCACCTCCAACCCGCAACTGGACGCCGTCTTTGCCACCAACGATCAGATGGCGCTGGGCGCCATGGAAGCACTCTCGGCTCGCGGGCGCGCGGGCACCGTTGACGTGGTGGCCTTCGACGCGGGCAGGGAGGTGTTATCGCAGATCCAGGCCGGCAAGATTGCTGCGGCCGTGGCCCAGCGCCCCTTCCAGATGGGACGGCAGAGCGTGGAGGCTGCGGCCCGGGTGCTGCGCGGGCAGCAGATTGAGCGCCTGATCGACACCGGCACGGCCCTGGTGACAGCCGCCAACGTCCGAGAGTTCTTCTAGGAGCGGCCGCCGAGTCCCATCCGGCCATGGCGAGCAGCCAGCGAGTCGCATCCGGCGAT
>CAYVGN010000061.1:0-8755 GCA_964451215.1 uncultured Acidobacteriota bacterium | reverse complement strand
GGTGCCACAGGCGCTACATCGAGCGAGGAGGAACATGTTGCCGGGACTGAACGGGGCGACCATCATGAAGGCGGACCTGCGCACCGACATCGAGGTCGCCCGGCGGGCGGGGTTTGCTTTCCTGGAGTTGAATGTCGCCAAGCTGCGCAAGTTCCTGCAAACCGGTACTGCCGCCGAACTGGCCGAGTTATTCGAAGCCGCTCCAATCCGGCCCCTCAGCATTACGTCGGTGGAGCGGGTCACTTACGCCGGTGAGCGGTGGGAGCGGGTAGAGCGCGAGTACCGCGAGTTGTCGCGCATCGCCGGCGAAATCGGCTGCGAGGTGGTGGTGGCCGGCCCAGGCGTCCGCCCGGCCGGCGCCACAGACGGCGAGGTGAAAGAGGAGTCGGTCAGCGTGCTGGAAGCGCTGGCCGACATCGCTTCCTCCGACGGCGTGAAGCTCGGTTTCGAGTTCCAGTCCTACCCCTCTTGCTCGGTCCGCACCCTGGAGCAGGCCTGGGAGATCATCTCGGAACTGGATCGCACCGACGTCGGGCTGGTGCTGGACACCTTCCATTTCCACGCCGGGGGCTCGTCGCTGGCCTCGCTGCGCCGCATCGAGGCCTCCAAGCTCTTCGTCTTCCAGGTTTCCGACTGTGAGAATCTGCCGCGGGCAAGGCTGCGGAGCCAGCACCGCCTGCTGCCCGGCGCCGGCACGGTGCCCATCGAGAGGATCTGGCGGGAGCTGAACGCCATCGGCTTCGACCGGCTGGCCTCTGTCGAGGCGCCCCGGCCGGAGTACTGGGACCGCGATCCCTACCAACTGGCCGCCGAAGCCAGGCGAGCCCTGGAAGAAGCGCTCGGTTCTGCCGGCCTCAAGAAGGCCCAGAAACAGGAACTCTCTCAGAGCAGAAAGTCCTGATCCGCCTTCCCCTTATTGCCCCATGCCGTGCCTCGGCCGCCGTGGAGTCAGCCGGGCGGCTCAGCGCGCCTGGCGGGCGGCGTTGAAGGCCCGCACATACGGCGCCAGCCATTCCAGGTGGTCGGTCTGGATGGCGTCGGCGCCGCGGTAGAGCAGTTCCTGGAAGGCGCCAAACCGCAGCCGCTCTTCCCTCTCCAGCGAATTGGTGAACACCCGCACGCCGCGGTTCTTTAGCAGCGCGATATTTGCCGGGGTTAGGTGCTTGCGGGGCAATTCCATCAAGGTCGGCCGCGCCGGCAGGAACTCCTGGATCAGCGCTTCGGGCTCGTCCTCGTCAATGGCGCCCATGATGTGAACCTCCGGGCTACCGCGGCGCAGGTCCATGGCCCACGGCGGGGTGCGGGCCACAATGTAGGCGCGATCGGCGGCCCCCAACCGCGCCAGCTCGCGCGAAAGCAGCACCCCCGGTCCGGTCTTGTGGTCCAGGTAGGCGATGGCCCGGTTCTTCAGGAACTCCAGCGCCTCCTCCAGCGTCAGCACGCGCAGGTCCTTGTGGGCGGGGAACTGGGGGAGGTTGATGCGCAACTGGCGCACCTCCTCCAGCGTGCGCTCCTCAATCGCCCCCGGGCTTCCTGTCAGCCGCTCCAAGGTGGCGTCGTGGAACACCACCCAGCGGCCGTCGCGGGTGTAGCGCACGTCCAGCTCGATGATGTCGGCGCCCAGCGCTACCGCGTGCTGGAAGGAAGGGAAGGTGTTCTCCGGCGCGCGCAGCAGGGCGCCGCGATGACCGGCCACCAGGACGCGCGCGAACTCGGGGTTGGCCAGAGTAGCCTTGATGCTGGGCGCCTGCGCCCAAGCCGGCGCCATCCAAAGCAGCAATCCCAAAAATGTCCGCCACATGGTGCAGATTCTAGTGCCGTTCCAACTTTATCCGCCTATGTATTACATCTACCTCTTCGAGAGCACTTTGGACGGCCAGTGGTATACGGCAGCGACCGCGGACCTGAGAACCAGGGTTCCAGACCAGGCAGAAGGGCGGGTTCGTTCTAGGCGAGGGTGTACGCCCCTGCGCCTGGTTTACTATGAAGCCTGTCTGAGCCAACGGGACGCCTTCCGAAGAGAACGGTACCTGAAAACGGGCAGAGGTAAGCGCTATCTTCGGCAAAGGCTCACCATATGGCTCACATCGCTTAGCCCCAATAAGTTGGAACGGCACTAGCAGCTACCCGGTGGCCGGGTGCCGGGGGCAGCGCCCCTGGGGGCGCATCCCGCAGCGCGGGACAGCCTGCAGATCATCGAGAGCCCGCCCATGCAGGCATCCCGCAGGGCGGGATGCGCTCCCAGGAAGTGCGGAGAGCTGTTGACGGATCGGGGCCGCCGGCGCCTACCGCTTGCCGCCGCTCCCCTGCCATAATGAGGCGATGACGGTGCGCGTTCGCTTTGCTCCCAGCCCCACCGGGCAACTTCACGTCGGCAACGCCCGGACCGCGCTGTTCAACTGGCTCTTCGCGCGCGGCCGCGGCGGCGCTTTCATCTTGCGGATCGAGGATACCGACATCGAGCGCTCCGAGGCCCGCTACGAGCCGCAGTTGATGGCGGACCTGAAATGGCTGGGGCTGGACTGGAACGAGGGCCCCGACGTGGGCGGCGCTCACGGCCCGTACCGGCAGTCCGACCGCCTGCACCTGTACCGGGAATACGCCGAGCAACTGATCGCCTCCGGCGCCGCCTACTACTGCTTCTGCAGTGCCGAGCAACTGGAGGCCGACCGGCAGGCGGCGCTGGCCGAGGGCCGCCAGCCGAAATACTCGGGGCGCTGCCGCGCCATTCCGGCGGCCCAGGCTGGGGCTCGCCGCCAGCGTGGCGAGGGCGCTTCGGTGCGCCTCAACATCCCGCCCCACCCCATCCGCTTTCCCGACCTGGTCCACGGCCAACTGGAGTTTCCCTGCGAGGTGATCGGCGATCCCATCTTGCTGCGCTCCGACGGCACCCCGGCCTATAACTACGCGGTGGTGATTGACGACGGCCTGATGGGGATCACCCACGTGATCCGCGGCGACGACCACCTTTCCAACACCCCGCGCCAGGTGGCGGTTTACCAAGCGCTGGGCTGGCCGATGCCGCAGTTCGCGCACCTTTCCACCATCCTCGGCCCCGACCATGCCCGCCTGAGCAAGCGCCACGGCGCCACCTCCCTGGCGCACTTCCGCGACCTGGGCATCCTGCCGGAAGCCTTAATGAATTACCTGGCGCTGCTGGGCTGGTCGCCGGGCACGGACCGCGAGATCTTCACCTCCCACGAGCTGGTCCGGGAGTTCCGACTCGAACAGGTCTCGCGGAGCCCGGCCGTGTTCAACCCCGACAAGCTGAACTGGCTGAACCGGCACTACCTGAAGGAGGCCGACCCGGAGCGCGTGCTGGAGCTGGCCATCGAGGTGTTTCGCAAGGCGGAGCTGGTCGGCGACCAAGTGGATGCGGAAACGCGCGCCTGGCTGAAGACGGTAGTGGAAACGATCCTGCCCTCGCTGGATCACCTCAGCCAGCTCCCGGCTCGCACGGACCTGATCTTCGAGTACGACGCGCGGGCAGCGCTGAATTTCCCGCCCAACCGCGAAGTGCTGTCCGCCCCGGGCGCTCACCAGGTGCTCGCCAGCTTCCTGCGCCACGGGTTGGCCGACGCTGGCCTCTCCCACGAGCGCTTTCAGCAGATTATGGCGGCGGTCCGCCAGGAGACCCGGCAGAAGGGCAAGAGCCTGTTTCACCCGGTCCGCGTGGCCATCACCGGCTATCCGGCGGGGCCCGAACTCGACAAGCTGTTTCCCATCCTGGAGAAGGGCAGCCGCCTGCCGCTGGGGCGCCGCGTGAAGAGCCCACGCGAACGCCTGGAGGAGTTCGCCCGCGAGTTCGAGGCTTTAGGCTTCAGGCTTGAGGCTTGAGGAGCGTGGTGAAGCTGTTTGTGCCTCAAACCTCAGGCCTCGAGCTGCAAGATAATGGCCATCATTGCTGGCATTCACGCCACGCGTGAGGCGTTGCGCTGCGGGCAGCCCCTGGAGCGCGTGCACCTGCTGGCTCCCCTTTCCGCTCGCCTGCGCGAAATCGTCGAGTTGTGCCGCGGCGCGGGCGTGCCCGTGCGCCAGGCAAGCCGTGAGCAGTTGGACCGGCTGGCGCCGGGCACGGTGCACCAGGGGGTGGTGGCCGTGGCCGCCGCCCACCCCTACGTCGGGCTGGAACAGGTGCTGGCCCGGTTGGATCGCCCCGGCCTGCTGGTGGCGCTAGACGGCGTGGAGGACCCACACAACCTGGGCGCCATCATCCGCAGCGCCTACGCCGCCGCTGCGGACGCGGTGGTCATTCCGGAGCGCCGCGCTGCCGGGCTGACTCCGGCCGTCGCCAAGGCCGCCGCCGGAGCGCTTGCCTACCTCCCCGTGGCCCGCGTCACCAACCTCGGACGCGCCTTGGAAACGCTCAAGCAGCACCGGTTCTGGATCACCGGCCTCGAGGAACGCGCCGAGAAAGCTTTCTTCGAGATTGATTACACCGGCCCCACCGTCCTGGTCTTCGGCGCCGAGGGGCAGGGGCTGCACGAGCACGTCCGCCGCAAGTGCGACTTCCTGGCTTCCATCCCGGTGGCCGGGCGCATCGCCTCGCTCAACGTATCCGTCGCCGCCGGCATCGTCTTGTTTGAAGCGCTGAGACAACGCCGGGCCCACGCTTCGTTTCCGTCGGATGAAGGGACGTAGGGGCGCGTTTATCCCGCCACGCTTCGGGTAACACGTCACCTGGCGGCATACAGCCCAATGTCACTTACTTTAGCTGGCGAGACCCCGCAGTTCTGTCATTCCGAGCGAAGCGAGGAATCTGCTTTTCGACCCGAACGGCCTGATCCAAAAGCAGATTCCTCGGGCCGACAAAAACGGTCGGCCTCGGAATGACACCCTCGGGCACCGTGCGGAACAACAAAGTAAGTGACATTGGGCATAAAGCCGCCGCTACAGATTGTGAGTGGCGAGCTTTCGGCGGAACAGCGCTAGTGCCGTGACCGCCTAGTTTCTTCGCTTGAGTACGGTCATGAAGACTACGCGCACAGACGGATAGAGGGCGTCATCGGGTAGAAACCAGGCGGTCACGGTACTAGCTCCGGACGAGCTGGAAGCGGCTGATTTCGGGCGGGCAGTGGATGCGAATGGGCAGGCCGACGAAGCCGATCCCGCGGTTGACGTACAGGTAATGGTCGCCCTCGCGGTACAGGCCGCTGAGGTAGCGGAACACAGCGGAACCCAGCGCCAGCGGCCGCCCGTTGTGCTCGGCAATCACAATCTGGCCGCCGCCGTGCGTGTGGCCGGCCAGCATCAGCGCGATGCGGAAGTCAGCGGCCTCGTAGAAGACGTGGGGATGGTGGGCCAGCAGGATGCGCGGAGCGCCGCTGTCCTCGCCGCCCAGCGTCTGCTGGAGGGCCCGCCTGGTGGCGCTGGCCTGGTAGACGTTCGGATTGCCGCGGATCATGCCCGTCCAATCCAGCCCGGCGATCAGCAACTGGTCGGGCCCGCGGCGCAGGACGGCCCGCTGGTTGCGCAGCATCCGCACCCCCGCTTTCTCAACGCCGGCGATGATCCGCAGGCATCCAGGATAGAAATCGGCGCGGGGGTCGGAATAGTAGTCGTGGTTGCCCAGGATGCCGTAGACGCCCAGCGGCGCGCGCAGCCGGCTCAGCGCCTGCTGCGCCGCCGGCAACAGATCCAGGCTGCCGTCCAGGATGTCGCCGGTGACGACCACCAGCTCGGATTTCAAACCATTGGCCAGCTCCACGGCGCGCTCCAGCTCCCGTTCCCGGATGTAGGCCCCGGCATGCAGGTCCGAGAGCTGCGTGACGGTGAGCCCGTCGAAGGAGCGCGGCAGGTCCTGGATGGGGATCTTGATCAGGGGAGAAATCTCCAGCTCCTCGGTCGTGAACACCGCGCGCGCCGAGATGGCATACAGCACCGGTGGCACGACGGAGGCCGCACTGGCCAGGAACCGCCGCCGCGCCAGGACAGCTTCGGGCAGGGGCTGGTTGCCGCGAAACAGCCAGCGCGCCAGGCGGAGAAATGCGGCCATCAGGTCTGCGGGGAACGCCACGAGCAGGAAGACCACCAGCGTGGCCACCCAGGCGTAGAAAGGATAGAAGAACCATTCGAGCAGCGGTTGGGGCACCTGGTGCAGGCGGCCACCGGCAAACCAGAGCACAACCATGCAGAGGTAGGGTGCGTTCATCAGCAGGAAGCCGGCCCGCACCCCCCCTGGATCCAGCGCCGGGCGGCCTCCCCCGAGCGCCAGCGCAGCACCAGCCGCCGGGCCTTGCTGTACAGGTAGTAGTTCAGGCCCGCTAACAGCAAGCTGGTCACCGCGACAAAAAGCACCAAACCCATCGCCTGATCAGCATACCGAGGCATTGCCGATCCAGCAAGGGCAAGGTTGTAAGCCACTGCTGCGGGAGGGGCTCAATCCGTGGCGCCACCCATCCGGGGCAAGAGGCCGGACAGTTTGACGAGCTTGCGGGAGTTGGCGCCGCAGACTCGCTGCCGTCAGCCGGACTGCGGGCGGACGACGGTCACTTTCTTGCCCCGCCAGGGCGCGTCGAACTCGGACCGGGACAGCACCCCGTTGATCTTGGGCGAGACGTAATGGGCCAGCAGGTAGTCGCCGGTGGGCTCGGTAAATTTCTGCTGCACTGGCTGCCAGCTCAGGGGTGAGAGCCACAGTTCCACCTTCTGGATGCTGCGCGCCACCCCCGGCGACTTCGGCGTCAGGTCCAGCTTGACCGTGTCCTGGCCGTCCAGCTTGACATCGCCGACCAGCGTGACCTCATACGCCTTGGGCAGGTCGTGGCCGGGGCTGCCGAAACCCAGCAACAAGAACTGCTCCAGGGCCTGCTTGTTTTTCCCGACGTCGTACTCCTCCACCTGGGCGATGGCCGGGCGGTAGATCCAGCCCTTGCTGTCCTTGAACAACACAGTCTTGCGGGCCGGCTCGCGGAACTCGATCTTGATCTTGAAGTCGCGCTTGCCCGGCTCCCGCTGGAAATACACAATTCCCTTCTCCACCGACTTGTCATCCACGATCAGCGTCACCTTGGTGTAGGTAAGCTCGGCGACGACGTTGCGGAAGCCGGCAGCCGCCTTGTCCATCTGGTCCAGCACGTCTTGCAGGGTGCGGGGCGCAGCCGGGGCGGGCGTCAACACAGCCGCCACCAGCAAGCAGGCCAGCAGAAACCACGCTTGTCGTGCCCGGCTCGCCGCGGCGACTGCCGGGCTTCGGAACCATCCAGGCCTCATTCCTCTTACCGGTTTTCCTTGATCCAAACGGTGTAGGCCTCAATTCGGCCCCGGGGGTCCAGCACGGGCTGGATGCGCAGGATTTCCACCGGCTGGCCGGTCACCTGTTCGAGCACGTGTTCAGCGTTGGCCTCCAGGCTGCGGGCGGTCCCTTCCAGCAGCCTGGCCTCGATCCGGTATCCCACCCCTTCCAGCCCGCGCACCTGGACCACCTGGCGGGCCTGGGTCAGCGTAGGCCGATCGTGGAAGAAGGTCCGCGGGGTGACAAAGATAAACGCCAGGATCAGGCCAACCATGACATCGTACTGCCAGCTCCCCCGCTCGTACGTCCAGAAGATGAAGCCGCCAATGGTGCGTAGAATTCTTAATGCCACTCGCCTGCCCCCGGTAGGAACCGTTACGGTTTCCGCTCCCGCTTGGGCGGCGCCGGCTGCTGGTCCACGCCCTCGTACTTGATCGTGCTCTGGGCCGCGAAGTACTTGTAATCCTCGTACTTCACGATCATGCGGATGCGCTGCGCCCCGGTTTGAAAGTGCAGCGTGTCGTCGGCCCGGGTGTAGGTGGGGAACCAGTACCTGCCGTCAATCTGCTCGCGGTAGGTCTCAAAGCGCGGGAAGAGGTTCTCGTTGCCCTTGCCGCGGATGTCCGGCACCGCCTTGCCGTAGGTCTTGACGATCTGCAGGTCGCGATCGTCCACCCAGATCTGTCCCTCGAAATAACGCTCGCCCTTTTCGATGGCCTTGGGTGAGACGAAGAACACGTAGGTATCAATCTCGTCCACCCGCTGTCGTCCCAGGTAGCGGATGTTGTACTTGTGGATGTCGTCGCTGGTCAGCACGAAGGGCTGGATGTCGCGCAGGTCGCGGTCGTCCTCGGGCGAGATGGAGATCCGCCGCAGCGTGCTCAGCGGCGCGTACACCACCTTCTCGATGCGCTTACCCTGCGGGGTGAAGATGATGTCGGAGACCATCTCGTGCTTTCCGCGTACGTTCCCGTCATCGTCCAGCTCCATCACCTTCACGGTCTGGCGGTAGGTGTAGTTGTCGCGGGCCTTCTTGAATTCTTTTTCCTTGGCGGCGAACTTGCCGATGATCTCCTCGGCCGGAACCGCCGGCGCTTTGGCGGCGGCCTCAGCGGCGGCAGCGGGTGCCGCCTGCGGGGCCGGCTGCTGGGCCCAGCCGCCGGCCGCGGCTACCCACACCAGCACCGCGATACTCCACGCGTAGCTCTTCCTCATGGCCTTTCCCGGTAAGTCCACCTGTTAGGATGCGCCCGGTCGGCAGCACGTTTCAAGTACCTGCGCCGCCGCCCCGATCCGTCAATGATTTTCTGCAGTTCCTGGGAGCGCATCCCGCCCTGCGGGATGCCTGCATGGCCGGGCTCTCGATGATCTGCAGGCTGTCCCGCGCTGCGGGATGCGCCCCCAGGGGCGCACCTGCGAGGTGCGGGCATCAATTGGGCCAGTTGTCCATTCGACGCCTCGGCCCTGGTCTGGGTTCCTCGACGTGCCTGGCGTGGATCGCCGGGGTGGAGCCACCCAGAC
>CAYVGN010000060.1:10229-10751 GCA_964451215.1 uncultured Acidobacteriota bacterium | reverse complement strand
ATAGTCCAGCGCCTCGCTCCCGTACACCTTGTTGATGGCGCACTCAACCGCGTACTCCTCGATGCACTTGCGCGCCGAGTCGGGCGCATCCTTGTCGCTGACGGCGTAGAGCGTGTCAATCAGCCCGGCCGTGCGGTACAGGATGCCTTCCAGGGCGAAGGTGCGGATGGCCATCTCCGCCAGCTTGTGCTGGATCAGCCCGAACTCGGCGATGGCCTTGCCGAAGGCCTTGCGCTCCTTGGCGTACTTGGCCGAATGCAGCAGCAGCATCTTGCAGCCCCCGCAACATGCCGCGCCCAGCTTCAGCCGGCCCAGGTTCAGGATGTTGAAAGCCACCACGTGCCCGCGCCCTACCTCGTAGAGCACGTTCTCCACCGGCACCTGGCAGTCGGTCAGGATCAGCGGCGTGGTGGAGCTGCCGTGAATCCCCATCTTCTTCTCTTCGGCGCCCAGCGCCACGCCGGCGAAGGCCCTCTCCACCAGGAAGGCCGTGAACTTCTCGCCGTCCACCTTGGCGAACAC
>CAYVGN010000060.1:9653-10219 GCA_964451215.1 uncultured Acidobacteriota bacterium | reverse complement strand
CTGACGGTGAACAGGTCGGCGATGCTGCCGTTGGTGGTCCACATCTTCTCGCCGTTCAGCAGGTAGTACTTGCCGTCGGGCGTGAGCTCGGCGCGGCAGCGGGCGGCCAGGGCGTCGCTGCCGGCGTGCGCTTCGCTCAACGCGTAGGCCGCCACCATCTCCGCCCTCGCCAGCTTGGGCAGGTACCTGGCCTTCTGCCCCTCGGTGCCGAAGAAGATGATGGGGTTTGTGCCGATACCCGAGTGGGCCGAGAAGGCGCCGGCGAATGAGGCGTTCTTGGCGATGTGCTCGGCCACCAGCACCGACGATACTTTGTCCAGCTCCATGCCCCCGTACTTCTCCGGGATGTCCACGGAAAGCAGGCCCAGCTCCCCGGCCTTCTTCAACAGCTCCCGCATCAGGCCATAGTCCTTGTGCTCCAGCCGCTCGATATTCGGCGCGACTTCGTTGAAGAAGAACTCGTCGCTGGTCTGAGCGATCTGGCGGTGCTCGTCGGTGAAGTCTTCCGGGGTGAAGATCTCCTCGGGCGCGCGCTCTTCAATCAGGAAGCTGCCGCCTTTGATCTT
>CAYVGN010000060.1:0-9643 GCA_964451215.1 uncultured Acidobacteriota bacterium | reverse complement strand
AGAGACAGGGATACGAAGGACACCGAGAATTCCCTTTGCGTTTCTTGGTGTGCTTTGTGTCCTGGTGGTGAATCAAGTCACTGCTCGAGGTTCTCAAAGATGCCGGCGGCTCCCATGCCCCCGCCGATGCACATGGTGACCATACCATAGCGCGTCTTGCGCCGCTTCATCTCGTGCAGCAGGGTGGCGGTGAGCTTGGCCCCGGTGCAGCCCAGCGGGTGGCCCAGGGCGATGGCGCCGCCGTTGACATTGACGCGGCCCGGATCCAATCCCGCTTCGCGGATGACCGCCAGGGCCTGCACGGCGAAGGCCTCGTTCAGCTCAATCAAGTGCACCTGGTCGAGGGTGAGGCCCGCCAGCTTCAGCGCCTTGGGGATGGCGCGCGCCGGGCCAATGCCCATGGTCTCCGGGGCCACGCCGGCGGTGGCGAAGGCCAGGAAGCGGGCCAGCGGCTTCAGGCCCAGGGCGCGGGCGCGCTCGGCTGACATCACCACCGCGCCGGCGGCGCCGTCACTCATCTGGGAAGCGTTGCCGGCAGTGATGGTACCGCGGGCGTGGAAGGCGGGCTTCAGCTTGGCGAGCGCCTCCAGCGAGGTGTCGGCCCGCGGCCCTTCGTCTACCGCGAATGTGGTGCGCGTGGTCACCGCCTTGCCGTTGCTCAGCTCGGTGACCTCGACCTGGATGGGCACGATCTCCTCGGTGAAGCGGCCGGCCTGGATGGCAGCCACCGCCTTAAGGTGGCTTTCCAGAGCGAAGCAGTCCTGCGCCTGGCGGCCAATGCCGTACTGGCGGCCCAGGCGCTCGGCAGTCAGGCCCATGGCCAAGTAGGAGTCCGGATAGGTGTCCACCAGCGTGGGGTTAGGCGAGGGCCTGTGACCGCCCATGGGCACCAGGCTCATGGACTCGGTCCCGCCGGCCAGCAAGATGGCGTCGTAGCCGGCCTGAACCCGTTCGGCGGCCAGCGCGATGGCCTGTAAGCCGGAGGAGCAGAAGCGGTTGATGGTCATGGCGCTGGTGGTGACAGGCAGGCCGGCGCGCAGCGCCGCGATCCGCGCCACGTTCATTCCCTGCTCGGCCTCCGGCATGGCACAGCCCAGGATCACGTCCTCGACGTCTTTGGGCTCCAGGCCTGGCGTGCGTTCCACCAGTGCCTTGAGCACGAAGGCCGCCAGGTCATCGGGCCGGGTGGTACGCAACGTTCCCCTCGGGGCCTTGCCCACCGCCGTTCTGGCAACTGTGGTGATGACCGCTTCCTTCATATCGCCCCCTTTTATTCCGCCGCCGCAGCGCCGCCGTCTCGGTCGCCGCGGCGACCCGCCGGGACGGTAGCGCTACTCGCTCATTCCTCCTCGTCCGCCACATCTGAGATGAGTCCCTCACACCATTCAAGCGCCTCCGCTTCCCGCTCGACATCGGCGGCCATCTCGCGATAGCGATCCACGAGTTCACGTTCCTCGGCCAGCACAGATTCGTCGAGAGTCATAGCGTCAGTTCCTCAATGGCTTGCCGGTTTTCAGCGTGTGCGCGATGCGTTCTTGGGTCTTCTTCTCGCCGCACAGGCTCAGGAAGGCCTCGCGCTCCAGATCGAGCAGGTACTGCTCGGTGACCAGCGCGTTCGTGCTGCTGAGATTGCCGCCGCAGAGCACGTGGGCGAGCTTGCGCGCCACCGTCGCGTCGTGGTCGGTGATGTAGTCGGCCTCGCGCGCCAGGTGGATGGCCATCTTCAACTTGGCGAGCCCGGCCTCCCCGGGCACCTTAATATCGCTGCGGGGTCGAGCGGGGCGGCAGCCGCCGCGCACCAGCTCCAGGGCCAGCTTCTTGGCATCGGCCACCAGGCGCTCTCGATTCATCGAGATCGAGTCAGCAGGGCGAAGGAACCGATAGCGGCGCGCCTCCTCGGCGCTGGTCGAGATCCTGGCGAAGGCGGTCTGCTCGAAGACCCCCTTGAGGGCCTCGAAGACATCCTCACCGGGCAGCAGGGCTTCGTTGGCGCGGATCACCATCTCCTTGCAGCCGCCAGCCGCCGGGACCAGGCCCACGCCCGCCTCCACCAGGCCCATGTAGAGTTCGGCGTGGGCGCAGATGCGGGCGGCGTGCAGCGGGATCTCGCAGCCGCCGCCCAGCGCCATGCCGAACGGGGCCGCCACCACCGGCCGCTCGGAGTACTTGATGGCCATGTTCACGCCCTGGAACTGCCGGATGGCCAGGTCAATCTCCTCCCACTCTTCGCTCTGGATCGCCATCAGCGCCAGCATCAGGTTGGCGCCCACCGAGAAGTTAGCCCCCTCGCTGGCGATCACCATAGCCTCGAAGTTGCAGGCCGTCTCCTCCAGGCCGGCGCGGAGCATCCCGACGATGTCGGGGCCGATGGCGTTCATCTTGGAGTGGAACTCGACGCAGCAGACGCCGTCGCCCAGGTCAATGAGGCTGGCGCCCGGGTTCTTCTTGATGAGCCGGGAGCGATCCTTCTCGGCGGCGAGGAGGATGATGCCGGGCGGCTGCTCCAGGACCTGGTAGGAGCCGGCGCCGAAGTCGAAGTACTCGGTGCGCCCGTTGCGGCGGCGATAGAAGGAGGTGGCGCCGGTGGCCAGCATGCGCTGCACGTTGTCGGGGACGGCGCGGCCCTCCTTTTCCAGCCGCTTCACCGCGGCCTGCACTCCCAGCGCGTCCCACATCTCGAACAGCCCCATCTCCCAGGCGAAGCCCCACTTCATGCTCCGATCAATCTCGATAATGCGCTCGCTGATCTCGGGGAGGCGGTTGGCGGCGTAGACGAACACCTCGCTCATGGTCTTCCAGGCGAAGCGGCCGGCGCGATCCTCGGAGTTCATCACCAGCCGGAGGCGCTCGGCCGGGTCGTCCAGGTTCTTGGCCATCTCCAGCACCGCGAACTTCGGCCTCTGCTGCGGCCGGTACTCCAGGCTGGAAAGGTCGAGCGCCAGGATTTCGCTCTCGTCGTCCTTCTTCACCTTCTGGTAGAAGCCCTGCCCCGCCTTGTCGCCCATCCAGTTCCGCTTCAGCATCTCCTCCATGAAAGGAGGGACGCGGTAGTAGTCGCGGCGCTCGTCCTGGGGCGCGTTCTGGTGGATGTTGCGGATGACCTGGGCAACGGTGTCCAGGCCCACCAGGTCCAGCAGGCGGAAGGTGGCGGTCTTGGGCATGCCGATGGCCGGGCCGGTGAGGGCGTCCACCTCCTCCACGGTCAGCCCCTCCTCCTGCATGACGCGGATCAGGTTGACCATGGAGAAGGTGCCGATGCGGTTGGCGATGAAATTGGGGGTGTCCTTGGCCAGGATCACGCCCTTACCCAGGCGGCGGTCGGCGAAGTCGGAGATGGCGTCCAGAACCTCCGGCAGCGTGTCGCGGCCGGGGATCATCTCCAGCAGGTGCAGGTAGCGGGGCGGGTTGAAGAAGTGGGTGCCCAGCCAGTGCCGGCGGAAGTCCTCGCTCCGCCCCTCGGCGATCAGGTTCACCGGCAGCCCGCTGGTGTTGGTGGAAACGATGGCGCCGGGGCGGCGCAGCCGGTCTACCCGCGCCAGCAGCGAGCGCTTGATCTCCAGGTTCTCGGCCACCGCCTCGATGACCCAGTCGGCCTGCGCCACCCAGTCCAGGTTGTCTTCGAAGTTGCCGGCAGTGATCCACTCGGCGTAGGCGGGAACGAAGAAGGCCGCCGGCTTGGACTTTTTCGCGGCCTCCAGCCCCGTCATTACAATGCGGTTCCGTACTTTCGGCGAGTCCAGGCCCAGGCCGGCCCTCTTCTCCTCTCCAGTCAGCTCGCTGGGGACGATATCCAGCAGGAACGTGGGGACGCCGGCGTTGGCCAGGTGAGCGGCGACGCGCGAGCCCATCACCCCGGCTCCCAGCACGGCGGCGCGATGAATGCTGTAGGGCATGTGGCAACCTCAGAGGAAGAGTTGACCAGACAGAGGGCCCGCCTCAGTCTACTGAACGAACCGCCAACGGGGAAGCGCCAAGATTGGGGGCGATGAAACCTGCAAGCCGCTCTGCCGCCGCGCCGCTATGACGGCGCCGCGTGCCACTGCGCGGTCCCGAGGCCCTCATCGCTCTCTTTGCAGCGCGCCGGCCGTGGGCTGCAACGCGGTGTTAGACCGCGTATTTCCAAGGCCTATTATCGACGCGATTGCCAGTGCCGCGGGTGTCGACGGCCGTGCACGACGGCCAAGACGACGACCTCGTCGGGCGAAATGCGGAAGTAAACGCCGTACGGGAACCGTCGAAGGATTGCCCGCCGGATCTCGCCGCGGACGCGTCGAAACGCCAGCGGGTTCTCCGTAATCCGCGCGATGGCTTCGGTCACCGCTGCCGCAAACTCTTCACCAAGCCCGGCCCTGCGCTGATTGTACCAGCGGCCCGCCTCAAGGGCCTCCGCCTCGGCCTGCGGTCGGAAGACGACTCTCTGCGCCGTCACTGGCCGCTCTGCAGCTTTCGGCGCACTTCTTCCCACGGCACCCCCGATGCGGGGTTCGCGAGATGCTCGGCCCACCGTCGGTCGAGTTCGGCCTCTTGCTCGGGCGTCAGGGTCAGCGCCACCTCGCGGTCCTCATCGGAAAGGCTTTCCCAAAGCGCCATGGCGAGTTCCGCTCGCTCCTGTGCGGGGAGCTTCAGTAGCTGAGAGAGAGTGGTGGGCACCATAGCACAATCCTCTCACGCCCTCGGACCGGCGGCAAGCGGTCACCGGTGTTCGCCAATCAAGGCCCGGCATCACGAAAGCACCCGCTACTTCCCCGGCAAATCTCTCCGGCGGGTAAGCAGACCGTTGGCGTCGGCTAAGCGTCACCCTTTTGGCGACGTCCGGCGGGTAAACCAGCACGCCGAAGATTAAAGGCAGGTTAGAGGATGCGCTCCATCAGGCCCGCCAGATATAGCTCCTCCACCGGGCCGCTCTTGTAGTTGTGGCCGTTGAAGTACAGCCAGGCGCCGCTCTTGCCCTCATCGGGGCAGAAGAAGATGTCGTGCTCCTCCACCCGCTCGTCCTCCAGCAGTTCCTGGCTGAAGAAGCGCACCTCGCCCTCCAGGATGTAGGGCTTCTTGAAGTTCTCGGTGGAAATGAGGTTGGCCGGGGCGCGCACGTCCAGCAGCAGCACCCGGCCGCGCACATTGAGCAGCAACTGGACGGGGACGTCCTCGGGAACTTCTTCCGGCGGCTCGACCGGCGTCAGTTCAACCCGGTCATGCCGGATGTAGGTGTTGAGGTGCTCGGAGAAGGTGTGACAGAGTTCCCACAGCCGCCGCACCGCCTCGCTGCGCTGCTCGGCGATTCGGGCGCGCCTCTGCTGGGCCTCTTCATCCTTCAGGCGCAGTTCCTGGATGCGGCGCGCCAGCCTCTGGAAGCGCTCTTCGTGAGCCGGTTTGCCAAATGCCATGTCGAAACCCTGCCTTTGGACCTTTGAACCCTTGGACCTTTGGACCCTGGACCTTTGGACCTTCCCTCAGATCAGCGCGGCGCGAACCTGGAAGGGCAGGTAGGCGGCGCCGTAAAGGCCTGCCTCATTCCCCAGCTTTGCAGGAGCGATCCGGGCGCCGCCGGCCCGGTACACAAACGAGCGGCGCTCCACCATCTCCAGCATCGCCGGGGCAAACAGGTCCCAGGCATCAACCACGCCGCCGGTAATGACGTAGAGCGGGAAGTTGAAGATGTTGACCAGGTCGGCCAGGGCGATCCCCAGTGCCTCGCCGGCTGCCACAAAAATCTGGCAGGCCACTGGGTCTCCCTCGACCGCCTTCTGGCAGACCACTTCGGAGGTGATTTCCGCCAGGGTACGGGCGGCTTGGGCCAGCGCCGGGCTCCGGCCCTGTTCGATAGCCTGGCGCGCCATGCGCACGATGGCGGTGGCCGAGGCCATGGCTTCCAGGCAGCCGCAGTTGCCACAGCCGCAAGGCGGCCCGTCCGGCTTCACCGTGATGTGGCCCAACTCGCCGGCCATGCCCAGCATCCCGTGCCAGATGCGCCCGTTGATCACGATCCCGCCGCCTACGCCGGTGCCCAGCGTGAGCATGGCCAGGCTGTCCACCTCGCGCCCCAGCCCCATCCACTTCTCCCCCAGGGCGGCGGCGTTCGCGTCATTCTCCAGGATCACGCGAGTGCCCAACCGTTGCTCAATCTCGTCGCGGATGGGGTAGTCGTTCCAGTCGGGCAGGTTAGGCGACTCGCGGATCTTCCCCTCACCCATGTAGATGATGCCGGGGACGCCAAAGCCGATGCCCACCAGCCGGGTGGCAGAGAGGCGGTGGCGCAGCCCCAGCACCGCCGCGCACATCTCGTCCAGCACCGCCTGCCGGCCGGCACCGACCTCAGTCGTCAGGCGGATTCTCTCCAGGATCTCCCCGTTAGCGTCAATGGCGGCCACCCGCAGGTTGGTGCCGCCTACATCCACCCCGATGGCAAAGTCCGGCATCGTCGTCGGTCCGCCCGCTGTCCAGCGGCCCACAGAATATAAAACAATTGTGCCAAAAGGGCGACCGGTCTGCGAGCGCCTCAGAATCCGGGGAGTCGGACGAGGGGACGCGCCCCATGGGTCGAGTGCTCCCGGCTGGCTCGGCCGCCCCGCGAGCGATCAGACCCGCCGCCAGTTGTTCCGCTCTACGGCGCGGACTAAAGCCGCGCCCTACCATAAGCCCTCCGGGCGGGCACATTGCGCCGGCCGCGTCTCAGCCTCGTCGGCCGATGTGATAGGCTGGCGTGCGGCAGAGAGCGCCCCGAGGAAGAACCAGCGATCATTCGATGTCTTCCCGACACGGAAAATGCCAGCCGGCGCCGGCCGGCACCGCTCTGCTCCTCTCCGCGGTGATCGCGGCCGGGTTTGGACAGCAACCCCCGTCGCTGGAAGACTTCCAGCTCCCGCCGAAGTCGCTGTTCAGCCCGGCGATGCCACGCTACCCGAACGCCTGGTTCTACGTGGACTCCAGCCTGGCGCCTTCCTACCAGGCGGCGGTGAAACTGGTGACGGAGAGCCTGCGACAGGCGATGCGCCTGCGCGAATTCTATGGGCCCTTCTCGAACCCGGAAGGATGCGACTTTGAAGCCCGGCTGGAGCACCTCCAGCCCTGGGAAGACCGCGCCCACCCCACGCTGCAGCACGCGCACGCCTTCCACATGCGGTACTACTACAGCGACTTGGCGCGGGAGGGTCTACAGCAGGTCAAGTTCCCCTGGGACGGTGCCGAGCGGCGCTTTTTTCGCTTCGCTGCCAGCGCCCATTATGAAGTCGAGCACTTCAACCCGAACCACGCCGACGTGGAGATCTGCCCGATCTGCGGAAGGACCGGAGAGTACGCCCGGCTGAAAGGAAACCTGGTGGAAATGGTTCACGATCCGCTGGGCCTGGAGTTGCTGACCCTGGGCAGGATCCGCGGCGAGGTGGTCCGGTTCGAGGACTGGGAGCAACGCGAGGTGGGCAGCGTCCGGTTGCTGGGCAACAGGTTCTCGGTCCGCAGCCTGGTGTTCGCGGCCGCCCGCGGTGACCGGAACACGCTGCGCATCGGCGTGATCCTGCTCCTGCCGCGAGGGGAGGATTGAAGGTTGAAGATCTAGGCAGGCTCTTGATCCTCAATCCTCGAAGAAGCCATCGTCAATGAGCCAATGACCCTGTCGCTTTGCCTGGAGATGCTGTTCCGGGACCTGCCGTTCACCGAGCGCCTGCGCCGCGCGGCGCGCCTCGGTTACCGGGCGATTGAGTTCTGGGACTGGAGGGACAAGGACCTGAGCGAAGTGACCCGGGAAGCGGTCGGGCAGGGGCTGACGGTGGCGGCCATCAGCGGCAACCGAAAGCATGCCCTGGTGGATCCGTGCGCCCGTACCGGGCTGGTTGAAGAAATGAAGCAGGTGCTGGATGTCGCCGGCCGGCTCAACTGCCGCCACCTCATGATGCTCAGCGATGTGCTACAGCCCGACGGCTCGGCCGCGCCGGTCCCGCCCGCAGCCGCCAGGGTGAAGGTCGCGAGCATCGTGGACGGGCTTCGAGAACTCGCCCCACTGGCCGAAAGCGCCAACATCACGCTGCTACTTGAGCCCTTGAACACCGTGCTGGATCACCGCGGCTGCTTCCTGGACAGCTCCGATGTGGGAGTGGAAGTCGTGCGGCGGGTGAACAGCGCGCGGGTGAAGCTGCTCTACGACATCTATCACATGAGCATGATGGGCGAGGACGCCCTGGAGGAACTGCCCAAGAAGCTGGAATGGATCGGCTACCTCCACGTGGCCGACATGCCGGGGCGGCATGAGCCCGGCACCGGCCGGCTCAACTACGGGGCAGTCAACGGGCGGCTCCGGCAACTGGGCTACCGCGGCTTCCTGGGTATGGAATTCAGCGCGCTCGCTTCCGACGAAGACGCGGCGCGGGCGGCGCTCAGGCTTTTCGCCGCAGCATAGGCATGCTTGCCTGTGCTCGGAACCTCCATCCGTACATGCTTGGAATCAGCAGGCAGACAGCCGCGGCAGACCAAGCGAGCAGGGCCTGTGGGGTGTTGGGGTAGACCAGCGCTTCGAAGTAACGTAGCAGGAGGCGTTTACGGCAAGGCCCAGCCCGACGCGGGCCTGAAGCCACTGCTCGGCAATGTAGATTTGTGCTTCCGGTCGCGGCTCAATAAGCCACGATGTCGCCGGTTTCGATCACCCGCACGGGAACTCCGTCCAGCAGCCGAGGAATAGCACGTTCGACGGCGGGCGTGAGCTTGCGCACGTAGACCTCGATCAGCAAGCCGCCGTACACAGGGTCGGCGATGCCCACGCCGGTGCCGGCCACTTCGGGGATGGCGAAGAGCATCTCTTCGTGCTTCTCCTTCACGCGGGTCACCGCTTGCAGCAGGTGCTCGTTCACCGATGGAGCTCCGCCAGCGGAGGACTTGCCGCCGGCCACAAATTCGGGGCTTGGGCATGGGAACCCGGGCTGACGGGTTACCAGGGTGACGCCCAGCGGGGTCAGCACGTTCCCGATCTTATTGGCGAAGGTGCTGGTGCTGCTCCCGGCAAACAGCAAGCCCAGCGCTTGGTTGGTGTCCTGTTTCAGGATCAGCGAACCGGAGTCACCGCCGGCACTGAAGGCCGTCGTGGTGGAGCCTACGCGGAATTGGTCCACGAAGCGCGCCACCTGCCGCCCGACCCCGCACACCTTGTAGTAAGCCACGTCCACCGTAACATTCACCGCGGCGACGCTGCCCGTGGTGTGGCCTGTGGTGCGGCCGCTTTTCTCCACTAGCATGTTGAGGGCGGGCACGGCGGTGCCGGTCACAGCGCCCACGTCCACGATGCAGCCGTCGCTATTGACAGCTCCAGTCCGCACCTGGGCAATGGCAGCATCCACCTTGTTCGTCGTGCCTTTCTTGAATGAAATGGGCACGAACGCCGTCAGGTCGGCCACGCCGTCTGTGGTCGTATTGGCGGAGCAGGCCGGAATCTGGTCAATCAATCCGGGATGAATGATGGGCTCCCCGGCGCCGGCCTTGTTGGTTCTGGCCAGGACGTGGTTGTTACTCAGAATGAACTGGGTGGTGGAGCTTTGAACCAGCGCCCCCAGGGTACCCGCGCAGCAGTAAAGGCTGCTGATGTCATAGGCATTGCCGCCGGAAACTCCAAGCTCAATGGGATGGACTTGCCTCAGCTTGTGCTGGGCTCCATCATCGGCCC